>CAMFKA010000080.1 GCA_945957185.1 uncultured Chlamydiaceae bacterium
CTGATAATCTCGCGATACTTTGTTAACGTTTTTTTCACTTCGTCAGGAAGTTCCAACTTCTCCAGCTTTGCAATTTGATCTACTAAATTATCCACGTCGGTCTGGGTGATGTAAGGTTTCAAGACGCTAAACTGTTCGATAAACAGATGGACGCTCGACAATTTTTTGTCCAGAGAAACCACCCCTTCAAAGGCTCCACGAAGCCCTTTTTCTGTGGTTCCCGTTATAATCTGAATCGATTCTTTGATGTGGGGAGGGATCTGCATCTCCCCCTTGTTTTTTTCAACGAGGGCGATGCCGACAAAGACGTTATTGCAGTAAACTTTGATGAGTTCACCTCGTTTATCGAGGTTGACTGTGACGTTTTGAGCTTCAAATTTTTGTTCCGGGGAGGATAGACGAGAAATAGTTGAACCAGTAGAAGTCATATAGGGCTCCTATTTTTTTATCGTTAAACAAACGAAACAAACCCTATATAAATTGTAAATTATTTTTTGATTTTAAAGCAAGTCAATCAAGTTCGTATCTATTACCACATTTTCATCTAGTTGCGGTTCTTCGTCAACACTCCATTCCGCTTTCCTGTGAATTCCACCAAAAACTTCGGTAAGCAACTTCACATATCTCTCTTCGGAGTCTCTATTCTGCTTCCATCTCCACAAGCCTATTGCCGTAGATTTGACCATCAGCGCCCCGGCGCTTGCAATCGCAAATCCCTGAGTGAGGGGCGTGCTGATAAAGAGAGTAACAGCAATGGAGTCGATGATATTCGAAACCAAAGCCCACTTGGTATTCATTTTTCTTTCTGTCAATCTCCCTAGTAGCGCAGAGCGAACATTGCTATTGATCTCTTTAGTAAAGTTTTTGCTGCCGCTGTTCCTGTCTCCGGGAAGAATATCGCCGTGTTTCTCGGCTTGAGTGTCTAAGTCGTGAAGGTCTTTTAGCACTTGAGGGTCTAGCGCTTTGATTAAAAATGCGAAAATTTTTCCATTTTCACGAATTTTTGTTTTCCAACGCTCCGCCATCATCGAGTAGTCGAGCGCGACCCCTTCATCCCCTTTAATTTCATTGATCACAATTTGGTAGAAAATGAGATCGAAGATGTTTTTGGCAATGGCAAGCAAAACACCGGCAAAAGCGAAATAGATGCCACAGGCGCTGAAATTTTTGAGGAATTCATGGCTTTCGACATAAGTTTTCAAGGCGTAGAGGGCGATACTGAGATCTTCCACAAAAGAAAAATAACTGATGAGTGCACTTCCAATGGCGCCCATTCGTCCCGCAATAGAAACTCCAGGTCTAACCGCTTTGACAAGTGCTTCCAGCATGTTTTTTAACGCTAGCGCAGCATTGACTAAGTTCCCCACTCCAAGCACTGTCACCAATCCTTGCATCGCTAACGAATCGGACAGAGCTCCCACAACCCTACAGAGGTTTCTGGCGAGGCGGTTTGCTTTGGTGACAAAGAAAAGGAACACTTCTGTTCTAGCGATAAATTTTTGAAAATCCGAGCGGTTATCTTTGTAGATATGACAAAGGTCTAAAAAGTCGTGGCGGATTTCTTGGATCAGCTTCGGATCTAACTGCTCTTCGTCTAACATTGTCAGCAGCAATTCATACGATTGTTTAAAAGTTCCCGGGTTTGGATTGTCGAGAAAAATATTCAACAAGTATTCCAATTCTTCTTGGAATTCGGTTCCGCCGGCAGTGTCTAACTTATCAGCAATCACACTGATCTGCTTGGAAACGGCAGGATTGATTGTGACAAAGTAGCGCTCGCAGAACTCGTAAACTTTCCAACCAAGGGATTCGTTATAAGCTTCGGCATAGGCGTGTTGTTCGGGAGTGAGCGCAATCGAGTTCAGTTGCTCAGCAGCAACTTCACTGATGGGGTTAGTGGCTTCCGAATTTCCGTCAAAAACGGGAAACGGAGAGCCTCCTGTCACCATGCTGTCGATTTTTTTTACTGAATCACTCATAGTACCCTCTAAGCACTCACACTGATGCCTACACATATAATTATAACAGTGAGGCGTTAAGATTCTGTTAATGTTGTGATAAATTTTGATGAATTTCGCAGCGAAATGCTTGCAAAAAAATCCGGGGATCTGAATAATTCATGCATTCATGGCGATCGTAGCTCAGTTGGTTAGAGCGCGGGATTGTGGTTCCTGAGGTCGCGGGTTCGAACCCCGTCGATCGCCCTTCTTTTCCTATAACATCTCCCCCAAATATCCCCTGCCCTTGCCCTTGCCCCTGCCCTTGCCCAAATTTTTACAAAACAGTGTTCGATCATTGAGTTTTGCACCGGATGTAAAGCGTATCGTCCTGCCAATTAAAGGACAAAATTTGGGCAAGGGCAGGGGCAAGGGCAAGGGCAGGGGTGGGATTACTACCCAGTATCTTTTGGTTGAGTAATACTCCCCCTTCCCCTTATAGTGATGACCAAATGAGCAAAAAGAAAAAAACGGCAGGGCGTGCCACCAAAGGGAAGCCCTCACAACACGATTCCACTGAGTTAACAGGTGTCGGCCTTTTGGTTTTCGCCTCGCTCCTGCTGCTGAGCTTGATCAGTTTTGCGCAAGACGGCTCCACCAAAAATGCTGTAGGGGCTTTTGGTGCCTCGCTTGGCTACTTCTTCCTAGCCTCCTTTGGCCTTGGAAGCTACTTCCTCGTTGCTTTGTTTTATTGGTTAGGGTGGTGCTTGTTCTTCCGACAGCCAATCGAGCACTTTATCCGCCGACTAGCATGCTTCGGTGTCATGCTGATTTCGTTTAACATCCTCCTTTGCTGCATCGAGGACGTCTTCCCTTCCGCGGGAATATGGCTTCAAAAGAACTCTATGAAGCATTTGTGGGACAAGGGAGTAAAACTCCATGCCGGCGGAGCGCCATTCTACTACCTCTACAAAGATCTTCCGGGCCTTAATTTCTCTCGCACCCTCAATTTTATCGGTGTTTTTTTAACCTTCGGCACAGCATTTATTTCTAGCGCGCTGCTTCTTTTCGATTACAATCCCTTAGCACTCTTAAAAACTGCGCTCACGTTCCTGTGGGAGCACCGCCCAAGCTTCAATTTTAAGCTACCTTCCTTTTCTTTCGAAAAAAGAGTTCAACCAGTTTTCAAGGAAGTCGACAACTCCCGTTTCGTAAAAGTGCGCACTGCCGACTCCCCTGCCCCCTCTATTGCAGACCCTAAAGCTATCCGACAAGATTTGCTAGAGATCAAACCCGAAACGCAATTGAAGGAGCGCCCCTCCCTCTCGAAGAAAGAAACGTTGATGCCTCCACCATCGCCCATCCCCGCACCGCCATTCCCCGCTATCCAAACCGCAGCGCCAACGCCCCCTCCTACAACAAAACGTGACGCCGCGATCAATAGCCAAAAAATTATCAACGGAGACTTTGCAACGTTTCGCCTTCCTTCCGGCGGCTTGTTGACCACTCCGAAAAAGGTGGACCAATCTCTCATAAAGCAAGACTTAAAACGGCAAGCCGAAGTGTTGGAAGAAACGCTCTCAAGTTTCGGGATCGAAGCGAAAGTGGGACAGATCAATTGCGGTCCATCGATCACCTCTTTTGAAGTGCATCCCTCCATCGGTGTGAAGGTTCAGCGGATCAAAGCTCTAGAAAACGATATCGCCCTCAACATGGAAGCGAAATCGATCCGCATCATTGCTCCTATTCCCGGAAAAGCTGCCGTAGGAATTGAAGTTCCCAACGCGCAACCGCAAGAGGTTGCTTTTAAAGACATGTTGACCGCTTACCAGCAGTTAGGCAAGAAATTTAACATCCCCATTTTGCTAGGCAAAGCTGTCAATGGCGACTACGTCATGAGCGACCTCACTAAAATGCCTCACTGCATCATTGCAGGGGCAACGGGATCCGGAAAATCGGTTTGCATCAATACAATTGTAATGTCCGTGTTGCTAAATGCTAAGCCGGATGAGATCAAATTGATCATGGTCGACCCCAAAAAAGTGGAATTGACCCCCTACAGCAAACTACCGCATATGTTGGCTCCGGTGATTACGGAACCTCGAGGCGCTTGCGCTGCGTTGAATTGGATGGTGAAAGAGATGGAATTCCGGTATGAGCTTCTCAAGCTCATCGGCGTCCGCAACATCGACGCTTACAACTCTCGCACCGTCAATCAGGAGTTAGAGGACACCCTCGCAAAACGGCTAGACCGCGATATCCCATTAAAGCTTCCTTTTATCGTGGGGATCATCGACGAACTTGCCGACCTGATGATGGTATCGAGCAATGACATTGAAACGCCGATTGCGCGCATTGCCCAGATGGCGCGTGCGGTAGGGATTCACTTGATTTTGGCGACACAACGCCCCTCCCGAGAAGTCATTACTGGGTTAATCAAAGCGAACTTTCCGACTCGCATCTCCTTTAAAGTTGCTAGCCGCGTCAACAGCCAAATCATTTTGGATGAGACCGGAGCGGAAACTCTTTTGGGGAATGGGGACATGTTATTTTTACCTCCCGGTACGTCGCATTTAACGCGAGCGCAGGGGGCTTATATCCGCGATGAAGACATCAATGCCGTCGTCAAATACATCTGCGACCAAGCGCCACCGAATTATGTGATCCATTCGTTTGACGAGATGGGCTCAGGCTATGACGGAGGCGGAGAAAGCAAATTTAACGGTGAAGAACAACCAAAAGACGATCTTTACGAAGAAGCTTTGGACGTTATTTTAAGCACCGGCAACGCTTCGACTACGTTTTTGCAGAGAAAGCTCAAAGTGGGGTATGCCCGTGCTGCTAGCATCATCGATCAATTGGAAGCCAACGGCGTTGTTGGTCCCGCGGATGGCAGCAAGCCAAGAAAGATATTGGCCAAGAAAAACCAAATGGATGAAGAGGAAGAGGCTTTTAGCGCCTTGATGGGTGAAGAGGAGTAGTCGTCCACACCAGACGTTAACCGCTAGCTTTTGACAAGTTATTACCACTGAGCCACTGAGCTCACAGAGGAAAAGTGAGAAAATGAGACATTTTGTTCGATTCTATAAAAACTCATTCGCTCATTTACCCTCAGTGAGCTCAGTGGCTCAGTGGTAAAAAATCACAGAGGGAATTGTTGAGAGGGAAAAAATTATGAAATCGGACCATCACTTGCAACGATTTAAACAAATGGGTTATGCTTTTATCGCGATGGCGTTCTTTTTCGCCGCCGGGGCTTATGTATTCCCTGTCGAGCCGTTCAGCGAAAGATACGATTGGGTCTACCTCGCAGAAGAGGAGAAAGAATCGTTTTACATGGTCTCGACAATATTCATTGTCGCCGCAGCCTACTGTCTGCGCAGGCCCAAACTTATGTCTAAAAACACCCTATAGCGAATAGGATTGATTATGAAACTAAAAAACTCAATTAAAACAACATTCATCGGCGTATTACTTGCCTCGAAAGCTCTGGCTGCCGACGTTACGGAACATACATTTTCGGGTGGAACATTCATTCGTTATACCCTTCCCGAAGGTGTTTCGGCACTTACAGCCACCCCTACAACATTGACCGACGTTAAATACTCAATTCCATTCGTAGGAGAGGTCTCTTTATCAGGAAAAGGCAACTTGATTAAAACCGAAAATGGGGAGTATCAGCTCACATTGAATCCCCAAATTGATGCCGACGCTGCAATTCAGAACGGATCCCCTGTTTTAACATGGAAATTTATCAAGAGTGGCGATAACGGAGCTCTTACTCTCAATGTCAGCGATGCGGGAGAACATTTAAAAGTTGCACCGTTTGTGCTCAATCAAGTTTACAATCAGCTTGTGGGCGAATCCTTTGAATTCAAACATGAGTTCACAAAATCGGACGAAGATGACGACAGCTACGTCAACAAAGAAACGCTTCTTATTACAAATGCTGTTTCCTCCTCTTTACAAAAAGATGCAGATACGAAAACGCAAATCGAACCCATTAAAAACCCCTTTGGAGTCTTTAAAGAGATCAGCGCAGTCGCCTCTTACATCTCCGGAAAGGACTACTCCGACTACAAAAAGAACCTCGATCTGAAATATCACATCAAAGGTCAACAAAACTTTCAATTAGACGGCACCGCAGTTGCGGGATACCCATTTGCAAAAGTTGCCGGCGCGGAAAACCTTCCGGGCTACACAGCTACAGTTGCCGTTCCGGTCATCGATTTGTCGCTGAATACGGATGAAGAGAAAAAAGCAGTCCGCGTGACTGTCGAACACAACATCGACGCTTATCAGGAAATTTTAAAGGATTACAACAATCCGTTTACTAACGCCATTGCAGCTTCGTTAGCGAAGCACAAAGAGGAGTTGGTAAAGCGGGTTTTTGACTACTTTACCAATTTTTCCAAAGACGATGTAGGTTCCTTTTTCCTCACCATCAAATTTGGAAACCAAAATCTAAACGCGCAAAGCGACCGCACACTTTCTGAAATCGATCTCGTGATCCGAAAGTTTAATCTCAAAGTCCTCTCCGATGTGACTGAATCTTCCCAGAAAGTGGTCTTTTCTATGGAACATCCACAAACATCTATTCAAGAACTGGTCAGTTACGTCATGAGCAATGCCACTATCGTTGAACCGATTTTGGTCGATCTCGGTTATTGGGAAGTCGTCAAAAATTTTGCTAATGCAGAAAAACTGCTCTCTCTGCTAAGACAATTATCAAACGATCCAAAAGCTACAGGCGACGCTCCGCTTACGATCACTTACGCTGTCACAAGTGCCGGCACAAAAGTGGGTACTGTTTCTATCGAAGGGGCTACTCAGGCTGTCATGACCTGGATGCTGTCCATCGTCCCTATCAAATAGAGGTATCATGAAATCTAAATGTTCCCATTGTGACTCTCAAAAAAGTAACAAGAGCTCTGAGAATCACATGGGAATGTTTACCTGTCCCATGCACCCGGAAATCGTTCAAGACCATCCGGGTAGTTGTCCTATTTGCGGGATGAACCTCGAGCCTGTCGGCGTCAACGCCGAGGCCGAAGAAACCGAATACCGCAGCATGCTTTTCAAATTCCTCGTGGCACTCGCTTTGACCGCTCCCCTTCTCCACTTGGGAATGACCCATCAATTTGGTTGGGTGCAATGTGCACTCGCTTCCATCGTCATCTTCTGGCCGGGAGGGATTTTTTTTCTCAGAGGGTGGCAGTCGATTCGAAGCCGTCAATTAAATATGTTCTCCCTTATCGCTATCGGTGTCGGCGCGGCTTATGTCTATAGCGTCGCAGCACTCTACTTTGGCGATCAGCTTCCCGATGCTTTTAAATTCCAAGGGAACGTCCCACTCTATTTTGAAACTGCTGCAATGATAACGACCTTGGTGCTTTTGGGTCAGGTGTTGGAGCTCAAAGCGCGCACGCACACCAACAAAGCATTAAAAGCTTTATTGGCAAAATCTCCACCCACAGCGTGGCGTGGAGATGTACAAATTCCTGTTGCCGATGTTGTCGTGGGTGATGTTCTTCGAGTTAAACCGGGAGAAGTTATTCCCGTCGATGGAGTGATTGCAGAGGGAGCAAGTGCTATAGACGAGTCGATGCTGTCGGGGGAACCAATTCCGGTAGAAAAATCTGTAGGCGACAAAGTCACAGGTGGCACGATCAATCAAAATGGCAGCTTCCTGATGCGCGCCGAAAAGGTTGGCAACGAGACAGTGTTAGCAAGAATCATTCAGATGGTTGCAGAGGCTCAGAGGAGCAGAGCTCCCATTCAAAGCCTTGCAGACATTATTTCAGGGTATTTTGTCCCTATTGTTGTGATTGTCGCCATCATCACCCTGCTGTTGTGGCTGCTGCTTGGTCCCGCACCGGCGGCGATTTACGCTCTCATGAATAGCATCGCCGTTTTAATTATTGCCTGCCCTTGCGCATTGGGATTGGCAACACCGATGTCGATGATGGTGGGGCTTGGTGCCGGAGCCAAAGAGGGAATTTTAATTAAAGACGCCGCCGCACTGGAGCGCCTTGAGACCACTTCGATAGTCATTGTCGATAAAACCGGGACTTTAACATTAGGAAAACCGACGGTCGTCGATCTCTCCCCTGTCGACGGTTTCGCTGCGGACGAATTGCTTAGATTGGCGGCATCGGTAGAGAACCATAGCGAGCATCCGATCGCTCACGCGATTGTATCGGCAGCAAATGAGAAAGGAATCTCGTTTTACGATGTCAAAAATTTTAAGGCGACAGTGGGTCGTGGAGTGTCGGGAAGTATTGGAGGCGCTGATATCCGCGTGGTTGCAAGTAAATCAGTGGAGGCGGACTCACGACGCGCTCGTGGTGAAACCGTTTTAGAGGTGTTGAGGGACAAAAAAGTGATCGGAACGATCGCTGTTGCCGACCCGATTAAGGAATCTTCTTATCGTGCGATTAAAGATCTGCATCAGATGGAGCTGCGTGTTGTCATCCTCTCCGGCGACAACCCCGTGACAGTCAAAGCGATCGCAGATAAACTGGGAGTGGACGAATACCACGGCGATGTGTCCCCGCAAGACAAATTAATAATGATAGAGCATTTTCAAAAAAAGGGCTTCGTTGTCGCAATGGCGGGAGATGGCATCAACGACGCTCCGGCTCTTGCCAAAGCAGATATCGGCATTGCGATGGGAACCGGAAGCGATGCGGCGATAGAGTCTGCCCCGGTGACGCTGCTTAAGGGGGATCTAAAAGGGATCGCGCGAGCGATCGATTTAAGCAAACGTGTAATGAAGAACATCCGTCAAAATCTGTTCTTTGCCTTTTTCTATAATATTTTGGGGATTCCATTAGCGGCGGGGGCGTTGTATCCCTTTACGGGGACGCTGCTGGACCCAATGGTCGCAGCCGGGGCGATGAGCCTGAGCTCGGTTTCGGTGATTTTGAATTCTCTTCGCATTAAATAAGAAGTCTCCACCAGATGCTGGGTAGTAACTTCACCCCTGCCCTTGCCCTTATCATTACCCATTTTTATGCCGGCCTTGCAGGCCTCGGATAGGTATTTTGACCCTACCCAGG
>CAMFKA010000081.1 GCA_945957185.1 uncultured Chlamydiaceae bacterium
GGGCTTTATGTTTCTGTTTAAGGCTAGCGACGTGATCTTCCTCGACCTCCCTGTCGATGATGCCCTCCGTTTTGTTGTTTCTTGTGGAGTGAAATTCCCGGGTTGTACAGTTTTGGATGAGCATCTATCATGAAAATCACGTTTCTAAAGGTCCTTGATAATCAAAAGAAAGTGCAACGTCTCGTAGATGTCATCCACCACCACTTTTATAAGGGCGACCGCATCTTGGTCGTGGTTCCCAATGCCGCTGCCGGAAAATTTATTGACGATTTGTTGTGGTCGACGCCTCCGGAAAGCTTTTTACCCCACGTGATGACGGACGCTCCGACTGCGGAGCAGTTGGTGGTGACCCAGAAGAGAGCGAATTTAAATCGCAGCGCAGTGGTCATCAACTTGACAGCCGGAATTTGGGAAGAATCTGTTGATATTTTGTACGAATTGATGGATAGGACCTCGAAAGACAAAGAGATTTTGTCGCAAAACAAAATCAATCAGTACGGCGCAGATCTCGTCACTATCTTGTAGTTTATGGCTCATCTCAACGATATAACGATATAACGATGCAACGATAAAAAGATAATTTCTGATGCTTTGTTGCATAAATCGCCATGTCAGACACTCATTTGTGTAGTGAATCTAGTTTATTTCAGAAAGAAGTTAATAGAAAAATATAGGAAAGCGAAGTAGAAGAATGCCCCTGCCGTAAAGACGTAGCTGATGAGGAGGAGAATTCCATCATCTTCCAGTATTGCCAGCGCTAGAGCTACAATGGAATAGGCTGCCACTAAATTGGTGAATGGGATTGGTAATGGAAGCGCCAAAAGGAAGCCAAGAACTGCAATCAAAGTGCCGTTGATGACATCGATCATAGGAATTTGAAAGAGCCACAACATTCTAGGTTTTATCCAACGGTTCATTTTTCGCAAGACAGCCAAAGTTTTATAAACGATTTTTTTTAATGCCGATGAAGGAATGGAAACGGAGAGCAATTTCTCCGGAACCCACACATCTTTTCCGAAAATCATTCGAATCCCCAAAAAAAGGATTAACACGCCGAACGGAGTCGATACTCCGGGAATCTGTATTGGCAAACAAAACGGTATTGCAAGTAAGATTAGCAGGAGAGTCGTGCTTTTTCCGGAGAGAAGCTCCATCAATTGCTTTATGGTGATGGTGTCTGCTGCTTGAAGTGCATCGAGCAGGATGTTTAACTCTTGCTCGAAAGTTTTAATAACCTTTTTTTCCATAAGTTTTTTATAGCTTAGAACCCGCCTAATTGCAAAAAAAATTAAACTTCCCACCAGATGCGGGGTAGTAATCCCACCCCTGCCCTTGCCCTTGCCCCTGCCCTTGCCCAAAGTCGCTACGTAAACCTATATTTAATTCTGAGGCGCTGTCTGCGAGTAAATTCACTGAAAGGGTGATTTGGGCAAGGGCAGGGGCAAGGGCAGGGGTGGGATTACTACCCTTCATCCGGGGAGAACTGAGGGTTTTGAGCAATAAAACTTCCCTTCTATAACTCAAATTTGCTAATATTATGATTAATAGAACACGAGGTTATCGCTCATGCCCTGGAATTGGGAGCTGCCAAATTGGCCGCAATTTAACTATAGCACTCCCCTTCTTTCACAAAGAGAGAGGGAATTCCTGCTAGGATCGGGTGGCGCCTTGGCATTTTTAAAGAGCGTCGACAAAAAAGAGCGCGATCAGTTCATCGTTGAAATTTTGTCGACGGAGGGGCTCGAAAGCTCCAAAATCGAAGGGGAATTCCTCGAAAGAGAAAGCTTACAGTCCTCGATAAGGCAACATTTTGGAATGAAATCGTCAGTCAAAAAACGCGGCCAGAAAGAAACCGGAATGGCCGCACTGCTGTGCGATGTCTACGAAACTTTTGACCAGCCATTGACCCATGAGATGCTTTGGCGATGGCATTCTCAATTGTTCGAGGAAAATTTCGATCTCGAAGCCGTGGGAGCTTACCGCACTCATGAAGAGCCGATGCAAATTGTTTCGAGAAGGCTCGATCGTCGACACGTTTTTTTTGAAGCTCCCCCATCTAACCGTATCCCTCGTGAGATGGACCGATTTATCGCCTGGTTTAACGATGCCAACGCCCAGGAATCTGCTCTTGCGCGCGCGGCTATTGCTCACGTCTACTTTGAGAGCATCCACCCATTTGAAGATGGAAACGGCAGAATTGGACGCATTTTGGTCGAAAAAATTCTTTCTCAAAGTGTAAAACAACCCACACTTATCGCGGTTTCCAAACATTTGGAAAAAAATAAAAAAGAGTACTACCTAGAACTTGGCAACTGCAACAAAACGTTGAACGCTTCGGCGTGGGTTGAGTTTTTTAGCGGAATCATTTTACAAGCGCAAGAAGACTCTATGCAGTTTTTGAGGTTTTTGATCGCCAAATCGAAGCTGTTGAACACTTTGAAAGGAAGCATTAACGCGCGGCAAGAGAAAGCTCTTATAAAAATGTTCGAACAGGGTCCCGACGGATTTAAAGGGGGCCTTAGCGCAGAGAATTATATTGCTATCACCAAAGCTTCCCGCGCAACAGCGACGCGCGACCTTGTCGACCTAGTCGAAAAGGGCGCATTAGTTAAGACCGGAGAGCTCCGCCATACGCGCTATTGGCTTAAGTTATTGCACAGTTAACCACTGAGCCACTGAGAACACTGAGAATTTTTGAGAAATATGAGAGTAGCATATCGTCCCATCGTTTTATCGTTGAGATAAAGTTTGAAGCAAAAAAACGATATAACGATATGACGATGGAACGATGAAAATCGTTGTATCCGATATATTAACATCGTGATTTTTTCATTTATTAGATTTGGGTGCTCATTTGTGTGATGAGCCTTGAATTCTCCTCAGCTCACTCTCCTCAGTGATCTCAGTGGCTCAGTGGTGATTTATGCAACAAGATGATCCAACTTGCGAAATAGTCTACCTTCGAGTATTCTTAACGCTTCTAATCAACAGTTGGAGTGCCAGATGTTATCGATTAATTTAAAAGGTAAAGTAGCGTTCATTGCCGGCGTCGGCGACGACCAAGGATTCGGTTGGACAATCGCAAAGAAACTTGCGGAAGCAGGAGCAACCATCCTTATCGGCACATGGCCTCCCATGTTGAAAATATTCACGTCCGGGCTGCAGTCCGGCAAATTTGACAAATCAAGAGAGCTTTCCGACGGTTCTCTTATGCAGATCGCTAAGATTTACCCGCTCGATGCTGCCTTCGACACGATGGCTGATGTACCCGAAGAGATCCGTGAAAACAAACGGTATAAAGAGCTTGAAAACTACACGATTTCCGAAGTGGCTGCTACTGTAGAAAAAGATTATGGAAAGATCGATATTTTAATCCATTCCTTAGCAAACGCCCCTGAAGTGAATAAATCGCTACTCGAAACTTCCCGTAACGGCTACCTCGCCGCTGCGAGCGCTTCCAGCTACTCGTTCATCAGCTTGCTGCGTCATTTCTCTCCGTTTATGCCTGAAGGGAGCGCGACCGTTTCGTTAACCTACCAAGCATCTGAAAAAGCAATTCCAGGGTACGGTGGTGGAATGAGCTCCGCAAAAGCAGCTTTAGAGAGCGATACCAGAACTTTAGCGTTCGAAGTGGGTAGAAAAGGGATTCGGGTCAACACAATCTCTGCAGGCGCCTACCGCAGCCGCGCGGCAAGAGCGATCGGCTTTATCGATCAAATGATCGATTACGCCCACAACAACGCCCCTCTCACAAAAGAGTTGATCGCCGAAGATGTCGGCAATGCAGCAGCCTTTTTGGTGTCTCCGTTGGCGTCTGCAATCACTGGAACAATCGTTTATGTCGATAACGGCATCCACGCAATGGGGATTGCTGTAGATTCACCTGCATTTAAAAACTAGAGGGAGCAACGATGACAGCGACAACAGAAGAGGCAAAGACTCCCATGATGGTCCAATGGCACGCTTGTAAAGAAGCTGCCGGGGACGCAATCTTATTTTTTCGGTTGGGAGATTTTTACGAAGCCTTTCATGATGATGCTGTCACTATTGCTAAAGAGTTAGAAGTCACACTTACAAAGCGTCAGGACACTCCTATGGCAGGAGTCCCCTGTCACACTTGCGAGGGCTATATCGACAAGTTAGTGTCGAAAGGGTACCGCGTCGCCATCGCCGAGCAAACGGAAGATGCGAGACAAGTGAAAGGGTTAGTCAAGCGGGAAGTGGTGCGTATTGTCACTCCCGGTTCTGTTATTAATTCCGCGCTTCTTTCCGACAAACACAACAACTTCATCGCTGCCGTTAGCAGAGTTGGAGGTCTTTATGGACTCTCCTTCATCGACATCACCACAGCGGAGTACAAAGCGATAGAATTTGACTCCGAAGCGGCACTATCCAATGAAATCTTTCGGATCAAACCCGCTGAAATTGTGGTCTCCTCCGGTTTCAAGCAAAAGCAAAGCGCTCTTTTACAAGACCTGAAACAAAGCTACGATTTTTTGATGACGGAGAAAGAGGATTGGATTTTTACGCATCAAAACGCACATGATTTCCTCCTCGATCACTTCAAAACTCACAGCCTCGATGGCTTTGGATTGAGAGGAATGGTTTCCGGCATCAATGCCGCCGGGGGGCTTCTGCGCTATCTAAAGGACACTTTGAGTTTGCCCACCGCTCACTTGCAAGAACTGCAAACCTACTCTACGTCTCAATACATGTCCCTCGACCGACAAACGCAACGCAACCTCGAATTAACAGAATCGCTGCAAGATGGCGGCAAAAAGAACACCGTTTTATCAGTTCTGGATTATACAGAAACGCCTATGGGAGCGCGTCTGCTGCGCCACTGGACAAAACAGCCTCTACAGAATGTGGAAAGCATCCAATCTCGCTTGGACGCTGTCGAAGTGTTTGTGCAAAATGGCAGCCTGCAAGAGCGCCTCGCGATGATGTTATCGCAAATTCGCGACTTGGAAAGATTGATGATGAAAATGAGTTCCGGTTTCGCAACTCCTCGAGATTTAACCTCTCTTAGGAATTCGTTAGCACCACTTCCTGCGTTGAAGTCCATTCTGCAACAGTTGCCTGGCACTCCCCTCTTGAAACAACTCCACGATAAAGTACAACCCATGCCGCACTTGGTCGAATTGATTGCAAAAGCAATCGTTGAAGACCCTCCCGCACGCGTAAGCGATGGCAATTTTATACGTCAAGGGTTCCACGTAGAGCTGGATCAGTTGCGCGCAATGAGCCAAGACAGCAAATCGTGGATGATGCACTATCAAAATCAGATCAAAGAATCGACAGGGATCAAAACCTTAAAAGTCGGTTACAACAAGATGTCCGGCTACTACATCGAAGTGAGCAAGGGGCAGACGGATAAAATGCCGGACGCATTTCAGAGAAGGCAAACGCTTGCAAATGCGGAACGTTACATCACTCCTGAATTAAAAGAGTACGAGAACAAGGTGTTAAATGCCGAGGAACGAGTCTCCGGAATCGAAACGGAATTGTTCCATCAGATTCGCCTCGAGGCGGCAAAATTTTTCAAAGAGGTGCAAACTACTGCACAGGCGCTAGCGGTTGTGGATTGCCTACAGTCGTTGGGGCACGCAGCAAGAATCAACCATTATGTGAAACCTGTTTTACACACCGGCGACCAGTTGGATATCGTAGAGGGACGTCACCCCATTATTGAATCGGCAACAAAGGTCGGAGAGCGTTTTATTCCGAACGACACTGCAATCGGAGGCCCGACAGAACGTCTATTTTTGATCACAGGCCCTAACATGGCCGGAAAATCCACTTACATTCGACAGGTGGCGCTGATCACCATTTTGGGGCATATCGGATCTTTTGTTCCCGCAAAGTCGGCATCGATTCCTATTACCGACAAAGTGTTCACCCGCATCGGCGCTAGTGATGACCTCTCGCGAGGGCAATCCACATTTATGGTGGAGATGTCGGAAACGGCGAATATTTTGAATAACGCGACAGATAAGTCTCTCGTGATTTTGGACGAAATCGGCCGAGGAACCAGCACCTACGACGGCATTTCTATTGCATGGTCCGTTGCGGAGTATTTGTTAACAACTGATGGACGCTCCCCTAAGACCCTTTTTGCTACGCATTATTGGGAGCTCACCAAACTGCAGGAGAAAGTTCCCGGTGCGGTCAATTACCACGTCGCGGTCAATGAAGTGGAAGATGACGTCGTCTTCCTAAGAAAAATCGTCAAAGGGGATACCGACAAAAGCTACGGCATTCACGTCGCAAGGCTTGCGGGGCTTCCTCCTTCTGTATTACATCGCGCCAAAGAGATTTTGGTGCACCTCGAAGAGAACGCCAATCGTAAAACCACCTTCGAGCCGTCAAAACCAAAACGAACGAAAGCTAAGCCTGTTGCGGCAACGCAAGAGCTGCAGCTCACCCTCTTCGGTCTATAGCGACCCTTTGCCGCATTCGCAGCAACGTGAGGCGAATATTTCAGGGTTCCAGCTACTGCGCATTCACAGAGTAAAACGAGTGCCGCGGATGCGGCATAGGCATGTAGCCACAGGTGTTAACCTGTGGTAAATTATAAAAAATGAACGAGCCGCGAATGCGGCGACAGAAGAGTTGTTTTACTATGAGCACATTTACCAAATTGACGTATCACATTGTTTTTAGCACAAAATTTCGTCGCCCTTTAATAGAGGGTGAATTTCAAGAACGCCTTTACAGCTATATCGGTGGAATTATCCGTTCACAAAACGGACACCTCATACAAATTGGAGGAGTAGAAGATCACATCCACATATTAGCTAATTTATCACCCAAAAAAGCTGTTTCAGATTCTATTCGAGAAATCAAAGCGCAGTCGTCTAAATGGAGCAATGAAATTTCACTCGCAACGAATCGTTTCGAATGGCAAAAAGGTTATGGCGCTTTTTCGGTGAGCTATTCTCAATTAGAACAAGTTCAACGTTACATACAACATCAAAATGAACATCATCAATCTCATTCGTTTAAAGATGAGTACATTAAATTTCTTAAACTTCACAACATTGAATTTGAACATAGATATTTATTCGAAGGTGAATATTACGGGTAATTTCTGTCGCCGCATTCGCGGCTTCTCTTTACTATCATCGTTAACCACAGGTTAGCACCTGTGGCTACATGCATATGCCGCATCCGCGGCAACGAGAGGTTCAAAGCTCCGCATTCGCGGCGCTAAGTGAATCCGGTGAGTTTATACTCAATCCTAGATTCTTAATCAAAGATTAACAAAAACCTATCTGAATCAATATTTACAATAAAATCGAACTGTTGGAATAATAAGAAAGGTATCTGACATGACTTTAACAGAAAATAGAGGAGTTGTGCCAAGCGAAATAAGTAGAGATTCTTCGTTTCCAGTTAACCAAAATACGTTCACGGGAGTGAGCCAATCCGGCAAAACAGCCAATAATCGTACCGATGATGCGCTACAGCAAAAAGTAACTGAGGCAAGCTCTCAAAAAATCGACCCGCGCAGATCCCAAATCACAGAACGACAAAACACCGAACTAAACATGACGGTTAAAAACAATACCCACCAAAACAATCCCATTAACACAAGAGTCAGAAGTGCAAGCGATCCGGTTGTCAATCAACCCTCACAAGAAAATGTTAAAAATCTGGTCATCGCGTACGAAAAAAGATTAAATCAACCGGAACAAGTTCCTCTGAACAGGCTCGCAAGAACTACGGGAACACGCAACCTAAAGGGCTTAATGCCTACAACACCTAAAACTACAGAAACACCCGATTCTAAAGAAGTTGCTGAAGCAAAACCTGCACAAGAACCCTCAAAAGCAATTGTGCGGACAAAACACATTTTCAATGAACTTGTCCAAACAGAAACCTCGTACGTGAAAAGCTTGAAATTATTAATCGCAAAACAATACACAGTTAAGGGTGACTCGAAAACCTACACCGTTTTCGGAGCCCTCCATCAAAACGGTTCCATATCTAAACAGGAAATGAAAGAGGCTGAAGATGCAGTGCGAGCTTTAGTTAAGCTATCAGAAAAGAACCTACACCAACTAAGACCTGCATTATTAAAAATTAACGAATCAGCGGGCAATCCGAAAGAATTTCACGCTGCAGTGCACGAAGGCGTAAAACAACTTAAGGAGATGTTCAGCGACTCCAACACCACTGAATTAACGGAAAAAACGTTTAATTGCATGAAACAGTATCCATTGTGGCTTAGCTTTTCCAATGAAAAGGAAGAGATCCATAAGCAACTTACAAGACAGCTAGGGCGATTAGCAAATAATTCTGCAGCATCTTTGAGTGGTCTCTATATTCAACCCGTTCAACGGTTGCCTAGATTTGTTTTGCTGCTGACTGACATTGAAAAAACATTAAAGAGTGCTGGAGATGTAAACGATCCATCATTAGATTTTGAAGCGTTGCAACAGGAAATTCAAAACAACCTCGAATTATTAAAAGAAAAACTAAAAGAAATAAATAGTAAGCTATAAATTCTGAAATAGAAAGAGCGCTGCAGCGCTGGCTGCAACGCTCTTAGAGTCATAAAGACTAGTCTTTCTTATGACTTACGTGTTGGAACAGCTCTTTGAGCTGGTGTATTGCTTCTTTCTGTTCTTTCTGTACGAGATGGATTTTGGCTAGGATTTGTACGTCCTTGAAAGCTTTGTTTTGATTTGTTGCCCATAATTTCCTCCCTTAAGGGTTAAGTTGTTGGACAATTTCTTCATCTCAATTAAACGCAACAATGTCAATAAAAAAATAATAATATTTAATTTCCCCTGTGAAGAATTATTATACATTTTCGGTATAATTGTTGCTGAGCCCTCCGGGCGGACCCTTATGTAGCCTACGGTGACGAGCTCGCGAGGAACCGTAGGTATTGGACAACAATAAATTAGAGCCCGTAGGGCGACTGAT
>CAMFKA010000082.1 GCA_945957185.1 uncultured Chlamydiaceae bacterium
GAATATATACAATCATGACATTACCTAAGATATAAGCATAAAAGGAGTTGAGAGGGGCTTGTTCCTTTCGTGGGGGATTATTAAAAGGGCAAAGCCCCCTTAACTGCCTCTCCGCGGACGGTTTTAAAACTTTTTAAGGCTCTACTGATCCAATATACGAACGAGTATCCCTGGATTGGTATATGAAATCAACCACTGATTTATATAAAACTTAGCAAGATCGGGATAGCAGTGATCTTGTTAATAATCTATACCGAAATTCAGTTCTATTCCCCAGAAATTATAGGTGTTTTTAGGAAGCCCTAAAGACTGCCCGTTGGCGCTTTTAGCAGTGGATCGACCATCTTCCCATCTCTCGTAGAATGGTTTTAAAATCACAAAACATCTTCTGTATTCTGCTAAAAAATAGGTTAACGGCATTTCTACCATGACATTACCCACTGTATTTTTTAATATCCAGCGAGCCCCTTTAAGAGGAATAATCTGGACTGTAGGATAAACTTGCGGCATCCATGTGACATTAAAACCCAGCGACCGGCAGGAACAGAAGAAATACTCTGATAAAAATCCGACCGGGACATAGAACTCGTTATATTCAAAACGGACAGGGGACTCGCTTTCTTGTTTAAGTCTGTGGTAGAGGTGTCGGTAACCAAAGCCGAAAAATAAGCACTCTATTTTATACCGAAAGACGTTCATCAGGTTGTTGACACAAATTTTTTAAGTTAATATAAGTCACCCAACTACTAAACAGGAGGCTGTTGATGTCTTTAACGCAATTATCTTTAAAGGGGGCTCTTGTAACAGCTAGCTCTGTAGCTGTTGTGCAGGGATGTTTCGCTGTTATCAGGTCGAAAGCGCCCGTTTCAGCGAAAGTTCAAGCTCTCGCTACGTTAACAAGCTATGTTGTATACAACGTGTTTCTTTATGCAACAGACCACCACGAAGAACCATTACGAACCAATCGTTATCTTGCAGCTATAGTATTGTGCGCTGTTGGAAAAGCGGTAGGTATTGTTGCCGGAAATGAGAAGCTCATGAAACGTAAAGAATATGACTTCTTTGCTCAGTATATGATCACCGCTACTGCGCAAATAATCATGACTCTGGTTATAAACATTTTGATAGCGAACACACTCTCTAGCGGTCAATAAATTCCGAGATGCGGGGTAGCAATTAAAGCTTGGGATGTAAACCTTTGGCAAATGACTTGACCCCACGTGGGGTCATCCATTTGTGATTCAGCATAATTCCCGCCTGTATAGTCATTAATCACTCGTTGCCAAAACTTTTGAGCTAATTCAGCAGTTAACAGCTGTCTCACTTGCCATTGTCCGGGATGCTGATTAAACACAGCAAAAGCCATCTTTTGTCCTACCCTCTTATTTCTATAGGCTGGGACAACATAGAACTCTCCGACATCTAAGTTGTCATCAACGGTGTCGATAATGCAAAAGCCGACCATGCAGGAATCTTCTTCCCAGTAGTACCCGGTATTGGGAGCGCGCCAGTCAACATCTAAATCGTATTTTCCATTTTGATTTTTCGTTTTTCCGGTGATAGAGGAAAACTCATCTTCATAATCTTGAACTAATTGATCGAAAACATACGAATTTGACTCGCAAATCAGCTGCAACATACGCTTCTCTCCCCTCACACATATAGAACTTTAGCCGAGATAGTTTCTTAACGAGAGTATAGAAAACATTCATAATTTCTAACACTCTGAATTTTTCGACTTCACAATGGTATCATATGATGCTGGAATAAAATAGACTTCAAACTCGACTTTGTACATTTTTGCCGCTGAGCCCTCGGGGCGACCCCTTATGTAGCCTACATAAGGGTCCGCCCCGAGGGCTCAGCGGCAATCATCGAGATCAGCTTACAACTTGAAGTCTCGCCCTATTACAAGACAGGATAGTGTTCAACAGAGAGCGGTGGACCGTCTGAAAACTCCAGAAGCGTGCCCGAAGAGTATTCTGAAGTGTTAATAATTGCGTGAGGAACATTCGAAGGGATTTCAAAAAGCCAGACACGGTTATTGTCTCTCATTTTGTGGCGATGTTTGCTTCCGTAACCATCTACCCAATGAAGCTCTAGAAATTCATCAAGAGAAATAAATAACTCTCGATGAAGGTGTCTGTGGTTACCACCCATCTGACCCGGCGGAATCGCTAATAAGACTGGATCAGAGAAATCCGAAATTGAAGGAATGTTGTTCAACGCAAGCTTTAGAATCCCATGAGCGCCCTCTTTAAGGGCAGGGGAAACTAATTCAGTGACAATGACGGAGGAATTCACAATTTCAGACGCTAACATTAATTTTTCCAACTCCTTATCCAATCTTTTTCATTGAAGCCGACAAGACCGATATCTTTGTCGATAAGGAAAGGACGTTTGACAAGCATTCCATTTCCGGATAGCAATTCTAACGCTTCGTTTACACTCATGTCTTTGAGTTTTTCTGATAAGCCAAGTTCGCGGTACTGGATTCCGGAAGTGTTGAACAGCTTCTTAACGTTGCCACCATAAAGTTTCAGCATTTGTTCGAGTTCAGCGCGTGTTGGTGGTGTCACAGTGATGTCTTTGACAACACACGAACGTGACTGTAGAAATTGAAGGGCTTTTTTACATGTGGTGCATTTAGGATGAATATATACAATCATGACATTACCTAAGATATAAGCATAAAAGGAGTTGAGAGGAGCTTGTTCCTTTCGTGGGGGATTATTAAAAGGGCAAAGCCCCCTTCACTGCCCCTCCGCGGACGGTTTTAAAACTTTTTCAGGGTTCTACTGATCCAATATACGAAAGAGTATCCCTGGATCGGTATATGAAATCAACCATTGATTTATATAAAACTTAGCAAGATCGGGATAGTAGCAACATTTGCTCTTGTTGTAGAATGATTGATAAATAGGGAGAAATTGGATCGATGCAAAGAGATGAAAAAACTAAACAAAATCACTTTAAAGCAATTTGGAAAGCACAACTTTTCATCCAGAAAAATTTGGATGAAGAGCTTTCTCTTGAAAGAATCGCAAAAGCAGCATGTTTTTCCGCTTTCCATTTTCATCGTATATTTCGGGCTTTTACAGGGGAATCCTTAAATAGCTATATTCGTCGATTAAGAATTGAAAAATCTGCGGGGCGCCTCAAATACTCCGAGGATCCAGTAACAGAGATTGCTTTGGATTCGGGATATAACACTCCATCATCTTTTTCTAGAGCATTTCATCAGGTTATGGGTACCGCACCAAATAGTTATCGCTCGGGAGACACAAAAAACTTAAATAGAAACCAATCAATCAAGGAAACAAAGATGATTACTCCAGAAATTTTAGAGATTCCCGATCAACAAGTACTGTTTGTTCGTCGTGTGGGTTCATATCAAAACAGTCCGGCAGAAGCTTGGAATACTCTTTTACAGTTTGCTCAAGATCATGAAATAGACTTATCTAAAGCTAGACGATTTAGCGTGGCTCTAGACGATCCAAACATTACCGAAGAGGATAATTTAAGATTTGACGCGTGTATAACCGCACCTAAAAAATTAGTAGAGGAGGGCGACGTAGGCCGCCAAACCTTACCTGGGGGTAAGTATGCAGTATTCATCCATAAAGGATCTTATGATACTTTAGAACATGCGTTTGATAATATCTTTCGAGAGTGGTACCCAAAGAATAAAGACAGGGTTGCCGAGCAACCCTGCTTTTGTGAATACCTCAACATGGAAATTATGAAGATCAGCCCTGAAAATTTACTTACAAAGATTTATTTGCCACTCATTTAATCTTACGCGAAAACTCTACAATAATGATAAAAAACGAGGCTTAATATGAACACAAAGATATTAAATGGAAAAATTGCACTTGTTACGGGTGCTTCGTCGGGTATAGGTGAGTCAATTTCAAGGGAGCTTAATCGACGGGGATGGTTGGTTATTGGTGTCGCAAGGTCTCAAGATAAGCTTGAACAGATTCAAAAGCAATTGGGAGCATCTTTTATCCCAATGGTTTGTGATGTTTCAGCGAAAGAAAATATCCAAGCAGTTTCAAAACAAATGCTTCAAGATAATCTTTGCCCCTCTCTTTTCTTTTTAAATGCAGGAATTGCTGGCGAAGCTGCCATTGAGAATCCCAATTGCTTTGATTTAAGTGTTCATGAAAAAATTATGCAAGTTAACTACTTTGGTGTTTTAACATGGGTAGAAGCTTGGGAGAAAGTTTGTCAAGATAATATTGGAGCAAACTTTATAGCCACTAGCTCAGTGAATGCGATTTTTGCACCTCCGGGAGGAAGTGCTTACAGTGCATCCAAAGCGGCGATTGCAAAAGCGTTTGAAAGCTTAGCGCTAACATATTTCGACAAAAAACTACGATTTTCTGTGGTATATCCTGGTCCTGTTGATACTGCTGGGCTAAAGGGAAAACTCCCTTTTACTTGGAGTGCAGAGAAAATGGGCAAATGCATGGTTGATTTTGCATTAAGTTCGGAGTCACGATGTGAACCTTCGTGGTTTTATAAAATTATCTCTCGATTTTTACGTATTCTTCCTCTTAAATACACCATAAAAATGCTTGGACTCTGATTTTTTGGGGTTCCCTATGGGGGTTCAGATTGAACGACCCTGATATCTGAGGGTTGACGGGGTCTATGTCATGACATTAAAAGGGGCCGTTAAAAGGGGCCGTAAAAGGGGCCGTGCCTGCATTGGGCATAACTTTACATCTAATAAAGGCGCGGTCCTTTTTATGCAGTGCTTAGCTATTGAAGCCGGTTAGCAAAATTAATAAAAGTGGCTAAAACAGCATTTGGATTTTCTATCCAAGGAAAATGTCCTGCATCGGGAATTTCTTGCATCAGGATGTTGGACCTTTGAAAATTTTGTGAGTTTTTGAAAAGAGATAGTGGAGTCATCAAGTCTTTGGAACCTGCGATAATTAAAGTTGGAAGTCTTGACGGGACCCATAAAGCTTCATAGGTAGAATCGAAATTTTTATCCGACCAATCGAAAGTGTTAAAATTATATGGAAGTGATTGCAGAAGTTTAATTCCTCGTGATAGGGATGTGTCCAGGAAAAAATAAGGGGCTGCAGCGATTGTAAGTGCTTTTAATGATGCGTTTCCAGGGTTTTGATTGTGAATCTTTTCAGCTTTTTCCAATTCCGGTAGTGGAGAATTTTGGAACATTGTCGCTAAGCACGTTTGCCATGAATGATTTGGGGCAGAATCTATTAAAACAAGACCTGTCAATTTTTCTTCAAGTAGAGGTTGAGATAAGGCATACATTCCACCCGAAGAGTGACCCACAAGTATGACCTGATCGAAAGAGTCGACGGCTTCGAGAAGAGCTTCAGCGTAGTTTTCGAAAGAGTCTGAATAACCGTGCCTGATATTCGATCCATCTCCCGGAAGGTCCATAAGCCATATAGTGCCCGGCAAATCGAGAATATCTACAAGATCCTGAAGGGATTCCGAACCTAATCCTGGACCGCCTGGGAGGAATATCCAGTTAAAGGGCGATCCTGCGTGCGATTTAATGAATCGAAGACGTGCGCCAAGTTTGGTCCATAGATAGTTTTTAGTCATTATTTACACCTAATTACTCTCATTAATCGTGGCCTGCCAAACGGTTTCGTTAAAGCCGACAAAACAAAATTCATCAGCTAAAAGGAAGGGGCGCTTTACGAGCATGCCGTTCCCGGCAAGCAATTGCAAGGCTTCCTTTACACTCATATTTTTGAGTTTTTCTGATAATCCCAGTTCACGATATTGTATTCCGGAGGTGTTAAATAATTTTTTAACATCGCTTTTATACCAATGTAACATTTGTTCCAGTTCTGCGCGTGTGGGTGGAGTCTTTGTGATATCCATTAATGTGTATTGATTTTCCTTAAAATGCAGTTGAAGGAATTTAACAGCATTTTTGCAAGTGGTGCATTTGGGGTGGATATAAATGACCATGGGTGCTCCTAAGAAAAAAATGAAATAGGAGTCGAGAGGAGCTCGCTCCTTTCGTGGGGGATTATTAAGGGGGCAAAGCCCCCTTAATTGCCGATGACCGGACTCGAACCAGCACTTAGTTGCCTAAAGTAGATTTTGAGTCTACCGCGTCTACCATTCCGCCACATCGGCTTGATGAATGCGAAGGGTTATCATGATGAATTTGTGAAATAAATGCAATAGGGAAGTGATTTTTTTTACGAAGTGAGTCCATGAGAGAAAAAAGTTCATAAAATCGCGATGATTCAAAAAAAGAATAGCCAATAAATCAAAAAGTAATGAATATACGAAATTTAAAGAGAAATAAAAAAAAGGAGAAACCATGAAGAGCAAATTTAGTACATTTATTGCGTCATTGGCGCTGGCATCAGCAGCAAGCACATCTTTAAGTGCTTGGGGCGATTGCGACGTTTGCAAAGATCACCGATTCTACGTCGGGGGCTTTGGAGGCGCGCTGTATTCCGAATCCACACACATGTCTCAATTGGGAACGGCTTTCTTTACAGAAGCTGAAGGCGGACCATTGGCTGTCATCGCTAGAGGCCATGCAAAAAGCAAAGACGTAGGCTTTGGAGGCGCTCAGTTAGGTTATGAGTGGACTGAATTTGCACGCAACAACCAGTGCTGCGGCATTTCCATACTACCGGCTGTTGAATTGGAAGCTTTCTTCTTCAACAACAACAAAAAAGGTCATTTGATCAACCCAACAACAAGACTTCCTGAGCACGATTTTGCTAATTCTTTCAGCGTAAAATCGAGCGCAATCCTTGTTAACGGAGTGTTCTCATTTCACAATTCCAGCCTATTCGGCCTCACACCATATGTTGGCGGGGGATTGGGAGCTGTTCGTTCTTCTATCAGCAATGCAAAATCCACACAAGTTGCTCCTCTTGAAGCTGGCATCAACCACTTCAATTCCGGAAGAAGCGATTCCAACTGGACATTTGCTGCTCAATTTAAAGCTGGTCTTAGCTATCAGATTTGCAACTCTATCCACATTTTCGGTGAGTACCGCTATCTGTACTTAGACACAAACCACTACGTGTTGGGATCTACTAACTACCCTACACACGTTCCTACTTCTCCATGGAATGTGAAAGTTAAACACACGAATTACAATGCATTTGCAGTTGGGATTCAGTTTGACCTCTAGTCGTCTTATCGCGTCAGGTCATTTGATCTGACGCGATTTTTTTCAACGATACAACGATACAACGATACAACGATTTTTTCGCAACCCTCCTTTTTCAACAACACATTTCTATATTATTAGAGTAGGATTTTAAACGGTTGTGGAACCACATAATTATCGTTATATCGTTCTATCGTTACATCGTTCTATCGTTTTATCGTGTTATTCAAACAAATAGCATCAGATTTCGAAGTCGATGAAGCCGTCATGAATGTTGACAGAAGCCAGAGTGACCGTGACTTTATCGCCGACATCAAGATTTTCGAATCCGCGAGTAATTTTTCCTTCGACAGGAGGATTAAAGATGCGTATCCACGTGCCGTAAGGCGTCACTCCTGTGATAATTCCTTTGAAGCGGGATCCAATGAGAGGCTCCAACAAAATCGCTGCTGCCGATTTATTTAAATGGCGCTCAGCCTTGGACGCGGCATCTTCTTTCTCTGTGCAAAGTTCTGCTAGTTTATTAAGTTCCTGAACGGAATAAGGAGATGGTCGTTGTTCAAGGACCGCTTTATACTGCCTTTGCGAAATGACATCAGGGTAACGTCGATTGGGAGCTGTCGAGTGAGTATAATTTGATAATGCCAACCCGAAATGCCCGATAGGAGCATCGTCGGCGTTTTCGACGACATACTCCCCTCTTCCCATCAATTTGATAACCGTTAGCGAAAGATCCGGAAAGCCCACGCGATCTTGCTCTTTGCGGAGAACCAGAAACTCGTCTAAAGCTTTGGAATCTGGTTCTGAAGGGAGCAAGTAGCCGTAGCTTGCAGCCAAATCAACAATACGGTCCCATTTATTCGGTTTTCGCACCACTCGTCTTAGGCTTGGAACTTTGAGTTTTCGAAATTGGGATGCCATCACAAAATTTGCTGCGACCATAAATTCTTCAATGAGTTGATGAGCTAGGTTGTGGGTGGCGACTTCCAAGATGATTTCATCTTTTTCATTAACCTTTGCCACACTTTGGGGAGATTCTAAAGTAAGCGAACCCATTTCACGACGATTTTTTCTCAAGATTTGCGCCATCGCGCTTTGAGTGCGTAGAGTTTGCTCCAATCCTTTCGTATTTTTAATTTTCTCGGGAATGGAGTGAGTTCCCTCCAACCACGCCCCTGTCGCATTGTAAGCAAGTTTTGAGTGATTTCGCACGAACGCTTGAAAAATAGTGGAATCTAATATTTTCCCTTTGCTATCGAAATGAATTTGAGTGACCATCGCCATTCTGTCTTCGTTTTCATTAAGAGAGGTCAGATTTGTCGATAATTTGGTGGGAAGCATAGGAAATATCTGGGCGGGGGTATAGATCGATGTCGTATTGATTTGAGCGTTGCGGTCGATAGGCGAATCTTTGACAACTAAAGCGTCGACATCGGCAACAGCGATCCAGATGGTTGTGGAGCCATCGGCGCCTTTTTCACCGTAGGTCAGCTGGTCGAGGTCTAAGGAATCGTCATTGTCGATAGAGCACCAAAGGAGGTTGCGTAAATCTTTCACCCCTTCTAAAGGTTGTGCAGGAGCGTTGATTTCGTCAACTTCTTTTAAGACTGGATCGGGAAATGTCGGCTGCAATCCACGCGAGCGCAGTATCTCTTTAGCAAGAGTTTCTAAATACTCTTTAACGGACTCGGTGATGGATGTCATAGACGACTCTTTTTTATGGTTTAACGTCTGTTGGGGGCCTGTCTCTTATACACATCTCCGAGCCCACGAGACCGGAGCCTATCTC
>CAMFKA010000083.1 GCA_945957185.1 uncultured Chlamydiaceae bacterium
TGTGAAAGCTCGCTTTGAGGTGATTTTTCAATATTTCGGCACAATACCCGACGAGGGGATAAGAGGGGAATTCGAAATATTAAAAGTGTTGCATAAGAATAGCCAGAGCATCACACCGCGGGAGCGCATTTCCCTTTCTATAGCGTCTTTCGACGCCTTCATCAAAGAACTGCAATACATAAAAAAAAGCGACGACTTTCAACGTTGGTATAAAACTTTGGTTCACGAAATCACTTCTTTCTTTATGAGCTATCTGGTTAACATTCCTACCGACGAGTATTTTCTGAAATTTACTTCAAATGCACCTAGCCAACACTTTTCCGAGTTTTTTGAAGCTGTCAACAAACTTGAATCTTTTCTCAAAAGTAAATTCACGTCATTTACAGGACATGATGCGGTTAGATATTATGAAGCTCTCATTAATGCAATCACCATCGCAAACGAAGAGCGGCTCTATCAAACTGCTTTTACCTTAAAACATGTTTTGGATAGCTTCACAACAAGAGTTATTCCGTTGGCTAAAACGAAAAAAATCGACACTCAATTAAAAGCTATCAACAGTTTATTTAAAGTCGATCGCAATTTTCAATGCTTAAGAGACAAATACCAATTCAATGATATCCACACTAAGGGATATTTTCCACTTTTAAGCTTGGTAAACAAAGACCTTACTGTCTTTGCAGAAATTCTCCCGGAGACAGTGCGTTCTATGCAGGGAGTCTCTTATTACAACATCCAAAGGATGAACCTAATTTTTAAGACGCTTCACCCTCTATTAATGTTCAGCCACTTATCGGGGGTCTATATCCCTAAAACCAATCTGCAAATTATGATAGCTCATGAACCCTTACAGGAGGGGTCTTCTTCATCAAACGCGCAAGGCCCTCGGGCTTCGCGATCACAAAGTCTACCTCATACAGATCGGCCAAAATATTGACCATTTCGTCATCTTTTTTGGAGTTTTCCACGTGCACAAGTAGCGGAGATGAGTTTTCATGCCTCATCCGACGGATCTCACGGAACACTGTTGAGGTGAGGCCATTAGACGAAGGCACTTTCAACAATTGATACCCGCCGTGCCTGAGAAGGTCTTCTAAAATATCAATCTGCTCCTCTTGCTCGTAGATCTTATGGGAAACATTCTGCTCCAATAATCTCTGTGCAAGTTCTTTCAACGACACACGTGCACAACCGACCTGCTCGATAGCTATTCCTGCGGAAATATTACAGAAATAAGCACCCTCTTCAGGGGTCAACCGATTCGCAATTGCTGTCGTCAGCATTGCAAGGACGGTGTCCCCTGCCCCTGTGACGTCTTTGATAGCTTTCACGGCAACAGGAAAATCTTGCCTCTGCGCTCCTTTATGGAAGAGGGAAATCCCTGCTTCAGAGCGTGTGATCATAAGCCATTCGGCTTGGGTTTGTTCGTAAAGTTCTTTAGCAACGTCTTCTAAACGTGCCGTTAGAGGAAGTTTTGCTGCAGCATACGCTTCAGACAGATTCGGTTTTAACCAAGTTGCGCCGCGGTACTTGCGAAATTCAATCCCTTTAGGGTCGACAATGGTGGGAATTCCGCGCTTTGCGGATTCCTGTAGGAGCGTCGCAAGCAGCTTTTCAGATAAAAATCCTTTGCCATAATCAGAGATTGCAACGACATCGGTCTGATCGAGAAATTTGGTCACGTCTTGTATCAATGTCTTTTCTAAGTCAATGTGGAGCGGATCCATCGTTTCGTGGTCGATCCTGATCACTTGTTGTGTGTCGGCAATGATTCTGTTCTTGATGGGAGTGGCGTAGTTCTGCTCTACATACAATCCCTCTACATTCACATCTTCGTTAACAAATTGAAGCGCAAGTTTTTCTCCCGCAGCATCTTCTCCAATCCTTCCTAAAACGGAAACTTTTGCTCCCATCGAAATAAGATTCAAGACGACGTTTCCGGCACCTCCGGGTCTCGATTCCTCCCGTTGGACATGGATGACGGGTACGGGAGCTTCCGGAGAAATACGGCGCGCCTTGCCAAATGTGTAGGCATCAAGCATTAAATCTCCTACGACAAGGGCTCGGAAAGGGGCTAATTGATTAAATTTTTTGCCAAAAGTTACCATAAGACCCCCTTCAACATATAATTTTGAACGTAGTCTCGGACAGCGTCTGGAAGGGGTGCTGTTTTAAATTCTTCCTTAAGTGCGGTCTTAGTCTTGGCAACATCGGCACAGGTGTAGTTTTGATACTTCCCGACAAGGTCTGCAGGCATTTTGATATATTCGATTTTAACCGGCTTGCCGGCCGCTGCAAAGAGCGCTTCCGCCAACGATTTCCAAGTCTCGGGTTTGCCGGATCCAATATTGTAAATTCCTGTGGCGTCATTTTCTAAAAACGCACAGGTCATTCTGGCAACATCTTTTCCATAAATAAAATCTCTCATCTGACCGCCGTTCACATATTTCTCTGGTTCAGACGATTCAAAGAGCTGCACAGCATCCCCTGCAAGGACTTTGGGGAGCAAATGAACGATTGCAGAACACATCCGCCCTTTATGCCCTTCGTTAGGTCCAAACACATTAAAATACTTTAGTCCTGTCATCTGGTCCAAAACGCCTTGATTTAACGCCCACAAATCGAACAGATGCTTTGAATAGCCGTACATATTAAGCGGCTGTAGTCGCGGAAGCAGGTCGCGGTCATCGGAAAAGCCTAGAGCACCATCGCCATAGGTGGCTGCTGAAGAGGCGTAAATAAAGCGCTGCTTATTTTTGAGGGCATACTCGGCAAGACGCACGGAGTAGCGGTAGTTATTTTCTAAAAGATACGACGCATTGCGTTCGACGGTGCTGGAGCACGCTCCTAAATGGATGAACGCCTCAATTTGAGACTCTCTCCCCTCTAGCCACTGGAACAACTGCTCTTTTTCCAAAATGTCATAAAATTGTTTTCCGACAAGGTTTTTCCACTTCTCACTTTCCTTGAGAGAATCGACGACAACGATATTGGAAACGCCTTTGTTATTCAGCTCCTTAATCACATTAGAGCCGATAAACCCCGCTCCACCTGTTACTACGATTAGTTGGTCGTCATACAATTTCATTTTCACTCTCACTCATACCAGTGGTTTAGACTTCGATTAATAAATTTTACTTTGATGGCTGCTGTCCCTACCATCGGAGGGGGGGTTGCATCTCCTAAACAGAAAAATGCAGTTCCAGAGCCCGATAGAAGCACTGTACTAAATCCTGCATTTTTAAGCGTTTCTTTGATTTCTCCGAGACGAGGCAGTAATTTAATCGCGGCTTCTTCGAGATCATTATAATATTCCGGCTCCCCTAATTCCACCTTTTTTAAAGATTCTATCGGATCGCGCTTCGTCAAATGATCGAGTTGTAACGCTGAATAAACGAGCGGAGTAGACAATCCTTCCAAAGGCTTCACTATCCACGCTTCTTGCTCCCCCAGCGGCGGAACAGATTGCAATAGTTCGCCTCTTCCCCGGCAGAATGCCGTGCCTTCGGATAAAAAAAATGAGACATCAGAGCCAAGTTCGGCGCCGATCGATTGCAGCTGTTCTAAAGAGAACGGGGACCCAAGGAGCTGATTAATCCCCCAAAGTGCTGTTGAGGCATCGCCGCTGCCTCCTCCAAGACCTGCTTGGACGGGGATGCGCTTTTCCAAATGGATGTGAACATGAAAATCTTTAGAATAAACTTTGCGAAACTTCTGCAACGCCGCAATGACAAGATTAGTAGAATCTGTAGGGAGATAAGGGTCGTTACAGGTGAAGCGATCTTGCGGTGCTAGCCTGATACGCAAAGTGTCAAACAGGGATACTGTTTGCATGAGAGAGGCCAATTCGTGGTAGCCGTCAGGTCGTTTACTTACGATTTTGAGGAAAAGATTAATTTTCGCGGGAGATTGGAGAGTAAGCACGCGTAGCCTCCGATGAAGGGTAAAAAGATGCGAAGACGGGTTGCCCGTCTTCGCATTCCAGACTCTGGTGTTACTGCTGTTGCAATGTGGCGTTTGATTCCACTTTCAATGTGCAGTTCGCTTCTACACCCTCTTTCAAGCGGAAATGGATGTTATGGGATCCAATTTCCTTAATCGGGTGCTTCAGGTGAACATAACGCTTCTCAATCGCAATCTGGTGCTGATTTTGCAGAAGTTCGACGATATCTGCCGCTGTAACGGAACCGTACATTTTCCCTTCTTGGTCAGTATTTACTGTGACTTCAAGAACGAGGTCAACGAAACGTCCGGCCAATGCTTCAGACTCTTGGCGATCTTGGATCGCTTTTTGTTTGCGCTCTTCTTGCAGTTTCGCTTGCATACGAATGGTGCGAGCGTCCGCGATCACAGCTTTTCCTTGCGGAAGCAAAAAGTTACGTGCATAACCTGGGCGTACCTCAACGATATCGCCTTTGCGTCCTAAGTCTTCTACATCGTCTACTAATAAGAGTTTTGATGCCATTTTGTTTTTTTCTCCTTAAGTCTATTAAACGTCGGCAACAAATGGCAACAGCGCCATGAAACGTGCACGTTTGATGGCCGAAGCCAATTTCTTTTGAAAATGGGCGCTAACCCCTGTAATACGGCGAGGAAGAATTTTACCCCGGTCAGTAATAAACTTTTGAAGAGTGTTGACGTCTTTGTAATCAATCTCTTTCACCCCTGCTGCTGTAAATGGGCAGCTCTTACGGCGGCGTGTGCGGCTTTCGCCACCTTCAGGCATCCTACGCGGTGCTTTTTGTTCCATCATAATTCCTCCTATTGGGCCTCTTCCAGGGTTTTAAATTCAATTTTTTCTACAACGCTATCCGCGCGCAGAGTCACAAAGCGAATGAGGTCTTCGTTGAGGTGGTACTCCGCCCACAACTCGCCAATTGCCGGTGTGACAACGTCAAAATAGACGATGTAGTAATAACCTTCTCTGTACCCATCGATCTCATAGGCCAAACGGCGTCTTCCTTGATCGTGAACTTTGAAAATGGTTCCTCCCTTCGCTGTAATCTCGTTCAAGATTTTGTCGAGGGCTTTTTGACGGGCGTCATCGCTCAATGTTGCGCTAATGATGTACATCCCTTCATAAAGGTTTTTCTTTTGTTGTTTGCTCATTTATTTCTCTCCTGACTTAGGTGCGACACCCGCGTCTGAACTGTTCTTAACTTTAATATTGTATTCATTCATTACTTGTTCGATAGGGTTGTCTAACAGCCGTAAAACGGCTTCCACTCCCTGATCCAACTTGCCATGAAGCTGCACTAATTCGGCAGCGGTAAAATTCTCCAACACATAATCGGCTAGGTCCTGCTCCGGATGCTTCGCTCCGATTCCCATCCTCACACGTAGGTATTGGGAAGTTTGTAAAAACCTTTCCAGATCCTTAAGGCCGTTATGCCCTCCGGAACTACCGCTTGGTTTAATCCTTACATGTCCAAAAGGTAGGTCGCAGTCATCGACGATGACAACAAGCTCATCCGCATGGATTTTGTAGTAGGACTGATACGCCTTAACGGCACGTCCGCTTTCATTCATGTAAGTCAACGGCACACAGAGGTGCAAAGGCTTTCCATGATGAACTCCTTTGGCGCACATCATCTGAAGCCGTTTATCCTCTCGCAAGGTCCATCCCAATTGCTCTGCCAGCTGTTGCACAAGCAGGGCTCCCATATTATGGCGTGTCAAAGCGTACTTCTTCCCGGGGTTTCCGAGGCCGATGATACATCTTTGAAGTGGGATGTGATTATTGTCTTGCAAGATTCAACCTTTCCTTACCGTTTTGCAATCACAACGACAACTTCATTCAAGTCCGTCAATGGGCGAACTGTATTAGGAATGTCCAGATCTTTAAGGCGTTTGCAGTCCTTCATCGACATGTTTTTAACGTCCAGTGTAAAGGACTCAGGCATGTCTTTTGGGTAGCAACGCACTCTTAAACCACGGATCACTTGTCTGATGACTCCGCCGAGCTTCACCCCTACGCAATCTGCGACGCCGGTGAATTCGATAGGGATGTTCACATTGATTTGAATCTTTTCATCGAGCAGTTCAAAGTCGATATGAATGACATCATAGTTGATAGGGTTGTATTGAATGTCCTTAATAATGGCGAGACGGGCTTTGCCCCCTTCCACTAGTTCGAACTTCGTAGTCGCCAGGTGTCCTGGTTTTACACCGCGTAAAAGAGTGCTGAACTCTTTAGCATCAATAGCGATCGTCTCGGACGTTTCGCCTTTCTTATAGATTACTGCAGGCACTAGACCTTGGCGGCGCAATTGATTGCTCTCGCTTTTATTAGCAGCTTTCCTCGAGGTAACATTAAGTTTCATGGAGCCTCCAAACTATTCGCGCCGCATCATCCTTTGAGGTGGCGCGAGATTACAAAATATCTTCTGCGTAGAGGGAGGAGATAGATTCTTTGCTGATGACACAGCGAATGGCCTTGGCGAAGAGAGGGGCGACGGAGACTTCTCGAAGTTTACTAAACCCGTTTAGTCTTTCTGTGACAGGAATCGTATTTCCTGCAAGAATCGTCGTGATGGGGCTTTCCTGGATTTTACTGACTGCATCCCCAACGAATAATCCGTGGGTAACAGCTGCAAAAATCTTTAACGCCCCCTTCTCTTGGCATGCTTTCGCTGCTGACACTAAAGTTCCTGCTGTGGAACACAAATCGTCAGCGAGAAGAACGTTCTTTCCTTCTACGTTACCGATAACGGTAACAGTCTCAACTTCCGTGGGACTTAGCCTTTGTTTGTCGATCACGGCAAACGTGGCACCGGGGATGCTATTCGCATAACTGCGCGCTAGCTTCACACTTCCGATATCGGGAGTGACAACGACGGTTTTCCCACCGGTTTCGTTGAGCAAATTCTTTTTACATGCGTCAACTAAAATGCGACGCGCATAAAGGTTATCAACAGGTATATCAAAAAACCCCTGTATTTGTCCAGCATGTAAATCCATGGTTAGGACTTGGGTTGCCCCCGCCTGCTCCAACAAATTGGCAACCAACTTGGCTGTGATAGGGACACGGGGCCTATCTTTGCGATCCTGCCGGCAGTACCCAAAGTAGGGAATGACCGGAATAATATTTTTTGCAGACGCTCGTTTTAGAGCATCGATAATAATTAAAAGTTCAATTAGATATCGATTCGGATCTAAAGCGATCGATTGCACAATAAAAACGTCTAACCCACGGACACTTTCCAAAATTTGGACTGCAATTTCGCCGTCCGGAAACTGTTCGATAGAGAGATTTCCCAATGGGACATTAAGTTCGTCAGCGATTTCTTTTGCGAGTTGTGGATGAGATGTGCCGGAGAAGATGTGAAGGTCGTGCATGGTCACTCATGGGTATTTGGGGTGGAAGGATTCGAACCTCCGCATGGCGGAACCAAAATCCGCTGCCTTACCGCTTGGCGACACCCCAATATTTCTTAGATAACTTTTGGCTATTGCCTTCAGTCAACCTTGCGATCGAAACAGTTAATTTAGCGAATTCTCGCTTTTTTTCTCAACGATTTTCTTCAAAATTTTCAATCTCTATCATTAAATGCTCTTCTAAAGCGTCCCTAAGTGCCCACGGAAGCTGATTTCCAGGAAATTTTTTTGCCACTACAGCTTCTCCTTCTTCCGTGCTAATAAAATCTAATAAATCGTTATACGACTCATCCCCTACCTTCACTTTATGAACAGATGAATAATCACCAAGCAGCCTCCAATATTCATCAAACGTTATTCCGGGATTGTACTCCTCAAAATGTGTATAGTAGTCACTTTGAGCTTCAAACAGATGTGGTTCATACTCCTTGCGACCCATCTTTACAATTGCAATCCGCATAATACCTATAGCTGCCTTTTTCGCCGCACAAAGCAACTCCGTTTCATTTTTTAAGTCGATCAACATCGGCCCAATCATTTTTACTGCATATGCATCTAATCCCACATGACAGCAAAATTTGACAAACTCTCTGAACTTTTGAACCATTTTTGTGTAGTTGCGTGGCGCTTTCATCATATCAGAAAGAACACCATCGAAAATGTCTGTGGGGAGCACCGATTCTAATTTAGAAAAAATGCATTTCGGTAAGAACTCAAGGTTGCTAAACTTATTCTCTTGAACCAGTTGTTTCAATCCGCGAACAAACAACTCAGCGACTTCCCATCTGTGCGCTAACGCCATGACGGCATAAAAATCACGGTCGGCAATCCTTTCGGAAGGGTTTGCTAAATACTGACAAAATTGCATCATACCTTCAGGAGCATGTGCGGGCATATTAGCAAACCAATGCTCTTCCTTAGCAATCTTATCATAATCAGGAATGTGTTTTTTCAAAAAATCGATGAAAACTTTCTGACGCTTACCTGTATCCAATATAAAATCGATCTGCCTCATCCTTTGGAGGGTATCTATTTGCGGTCGGAGCGTGCTTTGAAAGTCGTGAAATTTCCTCACGTGTTTACTATGTAAAATAGCGGAAAAAACAACGTCAACGACTTCAAGCAACCCCGGGTGCGAAAGGTATAAAGAGTTCAATTCCCCTGAAATCAATAGATTTTTACGCTGTTTTGAGCTTTCCAACGATACCAAAGCTAAATCTCGAATCGCCAAGGCCTGAGCAAAAAGAATTCGATAATAGGGCTTCATGCGATTACTTGTTGCACGAATATGATAAACTCTTAGAGCGTCATTCGCTTGCCACAATAGCGCTTGGTTAAGTTGATTTAGACTAAAACGCGGCACCAAATCTTCATGATAGCTAGATCTAAGTAAAAGCTCGCTAGTATATATTGGAGACAACTGTTGCTCAGACTGTAAATTTTGTCTCGTACAATTTCTTCTTATAGTCGCTAACCGACAATCAGAACGAGCTTTCAAAAAAGAGTTAAATAC
>CAMFKA010000084.1 GCA_945957185.1 uncultured Chlamydiaceae bacterium
CGTGGGCTCGGAGATGTGTATAAGAGACAGGAACAAGGGAAAGAGCCTACGATTCTTCCGCAAGTACTGACTCCGGATATCGTTTTGGAGGAACTGGAAAAAATACCGACACCTGCAGGCGGAGAACAAGAGGCTGTTTAATGTATTGGATCGATTCGCATGCTCACCTAACAGGTGAGACATTATTTCCTCAATTTCCCGAATTAGTGGAGCGCGCCGCAAAAGCCGGCGTACAACGGATCGTCAACATCTGCACAGATCGCGACAGCCTTGCCAGAGCTTTAGAAGTGATGGAGCAGTACCCCTCTGTCGTGCATGCCGCTGCGATCCCTCCTCACGGCGTTGTCGATGAGGGAGCTCCCGGATTCCCTGCTGTCAAAGACGCAGCCGAAAAAGGGTTGCTGGTCGCTATCGGGGAAACAGGCCTCGATTACTACCACTCGGAAGCCACCAAAGAAACACAAAAGAAATTCCTGATCGATCATTTGCAATTAGCGAATGCTGTTGATTTACCGATTGTGATCCACTGCCGCAACGCCTTTGCCGACTTCTTTGAAATTCTTGATGCAGAATGCCGTCAAGGCAGCACATGGAGAAAAGGAGTACTGCACTGCTTTACAGGGACAATGGCAGAAGCCGAAGAAGTCATCAAAAGAGGCTGGTATGTTTCTATTAGCGGCATTGCGACTTTTAAAAAGAGCGACGAGCTTCGTGAAATCATCAAAAATGTTCCTTTAGAGCATCTAGTGATAGAAACCGACTCCCCATGGCTTGCACCGCAGCTGTATCGAGGCAAAACAAACGAGCCTGCCTATGTTTCTGAAGTGGGAAAAACTATCGCACAAGTCAAAGAGATTCCACTAGAAGAGGTCGCTCAAGTAACTTATCAAAACACACAAAATCTATTTGGACTATGAAAACACTATTTACTGCTATTTTATTGATCCAGGGAACCTTGTCAGCAGAGTACTTGCTGATGGGAAAATCCGAACTTCCACAAGCTGAAATGCTGATCCAAGCGACGCAAAAGAGCCTTGAGCAGCAAAAGTATATCCATCATCTCTTGAAAGAGTACATCATCACTCAAGACGATTTCCAAAAAAACCCTTCCGACAACAAAATTCTCTCTCAAATGGTTTTCAAAGGTAGCCAACTTTTTCAAATGATAAAAGAGGCTCATCTGGAACACAACTTCAGCCCCGATTTCCTTAACGAATTGACCGTGTTAGATCAATTCGCGCAAAAGGGGAGAAAAAAGTAACATGAACGTCCTAAAAGTTTACGATAGAGCCTCCCAAACTGTTCAGGAGGAATCCGTTTATGGAGAACGTGTCCTCGCTTTGTTGTACGGAAAGTCATTTTTTTCTAAAACATTAGGCGCTGCTATCCGCTACGGCGTTTCCCATTTTCCGATTTTGTCGGTATTGTATGGTCAACTGCAAAAAATCCCCTCCTCCCGCCGCAAAATCGCCCCATTCATTGCAGAATACGACATCGATGCTTCCGAATTTGTTAAGCCTGTCGACCAGTTTGTCTCTTTTAACGATTTTTTTATCCGTAGACTGCGTCCCGAAACACGCCCTATCAGCGAATCGGAAGCCGTGCTCCCTGCCGATGCTCGCTACACCATCATCCCTGAAATTTCAAAAGCCGAATTCCTTGTCAAAGGGCGCGCTTTCAATTTGAAGGAATTTTTGGGAAGCGAAGCGTTAGCACAAAAGTTTGAAGGAGGGTCCATGGTAATCGCCAGGCTGTGCCCTCTCGATTACCACCGTTTTCATTTCCCTTGCGACGGTGTCGCCGGAACAATCACTCCCATTAATGGTTACCTCTACTCTGTGAATCCTATCGCTTTGTATAACAATTGGAAACGACTGGGAGAAAATCGACGTGTGCTGACGTTACTGGAAACTCCCGCTTTCGGCACTGTCGCTGTTGTAGAAGTTGGAGCAACTTGTGTTGGAGAGATCTATCAACTGTTCCCTGAAGGAGCATCAGTTCAAAAAGGAGACGAGAAGGGGTACTTCTCTTTCGGAGGCTCCGCTATGGTCCTTCTGTTTCAAAAAGGTACGATCCGTTTTACGGATGACTTACTCAACATCCCCGAAGGGTTGGAAATCATCGGAAAGATGGGGCAACCCCTTGGAATCTCTGTAAAACCGTAACAAAAAAACTGTTTTTATTTTGGCAAAATTTCAATGAAGCACGTCCTATGCCGCGGATGCGGCTAAAGCGTGTAGCCACATGCGTAAGCGTGTGGTTCGATAGGTAAAAATAAAAGAGCCGTGAACACGGCGGCAGATTTTCTGTTGGTTTCTGTCGCCGCATTCACGGCTCAATTTCTTATATCATTGCTACCACACGCTCATGCATGTGGCTACACGCTTTAGCCGCATCCGCGGCATAGGGCGCGCCTCGCTGAAATTTTATTAATAAAATATGAGTACAAGTATGACTCTTCAGCGGTATAAAATTTCTGGCGGGAACCTTGATGTTCTGCTATGATCCGATCAAATACAACTAGTGTGGAATCATGGATAAGCATTTCGATATTATCGTCATCGGAGCCGGTCCCGCAGGCTACCCTGCAGCGATCCGAGCAGCACAAAGAGGTAAATCCGTCGCATTGATCGATGGAAAAGAGGTCGGTGGCACATGCCTCAATCGAGGATGCATCCCCTCCAAAGCCATGATCGCCTCTGCAGAGCAATACGAAAACATCATTCGCGCTTCTCAATTCGGCATTACCACCTCTTCCACCTCCTTTGACTACGCAAAGTTTGTAGAGCGAAAAAACGGCGTGGTAGAAAAAATCCGCAAAAGCCTTGAAGGACTTATCGCTAGCAACAAAATCACTCTGATTAAAGGGTGGGCAGAGTTCATCGATCCCCACGCTGTCAAAGTCGGAGACCAAAAATATACGTGCGGTAAGCTGATCCTTGCAATGGGATCCGAGCCGAAAGAGATTCCGACAATGCCTGTCGACCATAAAATCGTCTTAGACTCCACCTCACTTCTCAATTTGAACGTCTTTCCCAAATCCATGATTATCATTGGCGGTGGCGTGATTGGTTGCGAATTTGCAAGCATGCTCTCTCTTTTGGGGTGTAAAGTTACGATAATAGAAATGCTCCCTCGCATCCTTCCTGCAGAATGTGAATCGATTTCAAAAGCGATTACAAAATTGTTTGAAAAGCGAGGGATTGCGATTCACACTAATGTCAGCGTTAAATCCGTGACAACAGCTAACAATGAAGCAGTTGTCGCATTAGCATCCGGAGAGGCACTAAAAGCAGAAAAAGCGCTTATTGCCGTCGGTAGATCTTTGAATACTCAGGGGAAAGGAATCGATAAACTGGGAATCAAAGTCGATGACAAAGGGATCGTCACCGTCAACAGTCAAATGCAAACTTCTCATGCTGACGTTTACGCTGTCGGGGATATCGCATCGAAGTGGTGGTTAGCGCATGTAGGTACACACCAAGGCCTTGTCGCTGCTGACAATGCTTGCGGCATCGACGCTCACATGCACTACAACGCTATCCCTAACGTTATCTTTACGCATCCCGAAGCGGCATCAGTCGGAATGTCCCTCAAGCAAGCGCAAGATGCCGGCTTTCAAGCAACGGTTGGGCAGTTTCCTTTCATGGCTTTGGGGAAATCACAAGCCGCCATCGAGACAGACGGTTTTGCACAAGTCGTCGTCGATGAAACGACTCATCAGATTCTTGGAGCACAAGTTGTTGGGCATGACGCTTCGAATTTAATTGCTGAAATGGCCTTGGCAATCACAAACGAATTGACGCTAGAGTGTGTCACCGAAACGATTCACGCTCATCCGACGCTTTCCGAAGCTTGGTTAGAAGCTTCATTGATCGCCGAGGGCATTCCTGTTCATTTCCCTCCCAAAGCAACAAAAAAATAGGTGACACAAATGAGTTGTGGTAGCGAACGCTTTGATGCAAGCCCTAAAGTTAAAACGAATAGACTCAACATTCTCCCTCCAAATCCGGAGCAAGACAACGATGCCGAAAGTGTTGTAGGAAAAGGGAGATTTCCTTCGTGGCTGCACCGTAAGCTCCCCGAAGGGGCAACTCTATGGAAAACCGGCGATGTGCTTTCAAAGAATCGCCTCCACACGGTATGTGAAGAGGCACGTTGTCCCAATCTTCTCGAATGCTGGAGCAAAAAGACCGCCACATTTCTTGTGATGGGAAAGGCCTGCACACGCAATTGCGGTTTCTGTGACATCGACTTCTCCCGAAATCCCAAAGCTTTAGAAGAGGACGAACCGGCTCGCGTAGCGGACTCTGTCAAACAACTTGGATTGAAACATGTCGTCATCACCATGGTCGCTAGAGACGACCTCGAAGATGGCGGAGCATCACATCTGGCAAAAATCATCCAAGAAATTAAAACCGATGCTCCCGACTCCACTATTGAAGTGCTGACTTCCGATTTTTCAGGAAATTTAGAGGCCTTACAAGTGATTTTAGATGCGGAGCCAAACATTTTTAATCACAATTTGGAAACTGTTCGAGAATTGACTCCAAGAGTCCGCCACAAAGCGACATACGACCGCTCTCTCCGCGTGTTAAAATATGTGAAGGACAACTCGACTATCATCACTAAATCGGGAATCATGGTGGGGCTAGGCGAGACAGAGGCACAAGTGAAAGAGGCGTTACAAGATCTTAAAGAAGCCGGCGTTTCCATTGTCACGATGGGACAATATCTACAACCTAACAGACACAAACTCCTCGTTAAGTCTTTTGTCACTCCCGAACAGTTCAAACAGTATGAAGAGTACGGAAAGGAGATCGGTATTCCCCACATGTACTGCGGACCATTTGTGCGTTCAAGCTACAATGCAGCTGAAGTGTTTCAACAGCTTTAAAAAAGGAGTTTTATGCAGACGTATTCCGGAACAATCGTAGACCCTTTAAATGGAAAAATGTTTTTTGGTACGCTAACGGTTGAATCTGGGAAAATCGTCGCTATTGCGGAAGATGTATCCCCAAAAGGAGAGGGATATATTTTACCCGGTTTTATCGATGCCCACGTTCATGTTGAAAGCTCCATGCTCATCCCTTCCGAATTCGCTAGAATGGCACTTCCTCACGGCACTGTCGCTACCGTTTCCGATCCACACGAAATAGGCAATGTCCTGGGAGTCGAGGGCGTGGAGTTTATGATCGAAAATGGCAAGCAAGTTCCGTTTCATTTCTATTTTGGAGTTCCCTCTTGTGTCCCTGCTACGCAAATGGAAACATCGGGAGCCTCTATCACTGCCACAGAAGTCGAGGATCTTTTTCAGAAACACGATTTGAAGTATTTAAGCGAAGTGATGAACTATCCGGGAGTGATCCACCGCGATCCGGAAGTGATGGCAAAAATTGAAGTGGCAAAAAAATATCACAAACGGATCGATGGACATTCCCCGGGCGTTATCGGCGCTGCATTAAAAAAATATGCTGAGGCGGGTATCACGACCGATCACGAATGTTTTACTCTGCATGAAGCAAAAGAGAAGCTTGCTTGTGGAATGTCCGTACTCATTCGTGAAGGATCGGCAGCAAAAAATTTCGATGAATTGCACTCGCTGATTACAGAAGCTCCAAATCATGTCATGCTCTGCAGCGACGACAAACATCCCCACGAATTAGTTAAAGGCCATATCAATCAACTTGTAATTCGAGCCTTGTTTGACAAAAAACACGACCTGATGAATGTTCTCAAAGCAGCGTGTGTGAATCCTGTTTTGCATTACGGCTTGGATGTAGGGTTGTTGCGCGTTGGAGATTCGGCCGATTTCATCAGAATCGATTCGTTAAACTCTTTTCAAGTCCTAGAGACCTACGTCCAAGGGCAATTAGTCGCAAAGGAAGGAAAATCGCTATTCCCTAGCATATCTTGCAAACCTATTAATCACTTCCACTGCACTCCTAAGGAACCTCGCGATTTTCAGGTTTCTGCTGATGGTGTCGACCAAATTAACGTGATCGTTCCTATTGATAACCAATTGGTAACGGAGAGAGCTGTGTTGACCCCTAAAATCAATGACGGACTTGTTGTTGCTGATCCGGAAAGAAATACTCTCAAACTTGTGGTCGTCAACCGTTACAACGACGCTCCACCTGCTGTAGGGTTCATTCAAAATTTCGGTCTCACAGAAGGAGCACTAGGTTCCTGCATTGCCCATGACAGCCACAATATTATCGCTGTGGGATGTACGGACGAGGCGATCGCTGCTGTTGTCAATGCTATCATTCAGAATCAAGGGGGAATCGGAGCTGTTAATGGACTCGGAGAGGTCTCTACGCTGCCTCTTCCTATTGCAGGGATCATGAGTGCCGAATCGGGAGAAACGGTCGCACAGAAGTATGTCGCGTTAGAAACCAAGGCGAAAATGTTGGGCTCACAATTGCATGATCCCTTTATGACGCTTTCATTTATGGCGCTGTTGGTAATCCCCAAGCTGAAATTAAGCGATAAAGGGCTCTTTGACGGCGAAACATTCACCTTCGCCTCACTTAATTCATGAATCAAGCTTAGGACAGCATAGACGCCTATCTAAGAATTTATGTCGGCCTTTCAGGCCTCGGTTTTGTTTTTCTCCTTACCCAGGTTTCCGTTCGCTGTGCTCACTCCAACCTGGGCTATGATATTTCAGCCCTTTGGGCTTCAGCTGCAGAAATCGTATTCAAAAATGATTGTCATAATAGAATATGCGTTAAGTCCCACAGGGACGGAATATCATAGCCCAGGTTGGAGTGAGCACAGCGAACGGAAACCTGGGTAAGATCAAAATAACAATCTGAGCCCTGTAAAGGGCGGCATAAAGCCTTAAGTTGATGCCTATGCCAAGGACGCCCTGGTATCTCAGTGGATTTATATATACGCGAGGCTTTCAACAAAAAATAGCTTATGTCGCACCGCCAAAATGAATGAGCCGCTGGTTGGGGTGTCTCTCTACAAAGAAGCTTCCATAAGAAACAAATCTCTGCTTCAACAACACCTTCAACCCTGCCTGCACTACCGGATCACTTAAGTGATCCAAAAGAGAGAGATACCGATTTCTTCGCTCCTCCAACATCGCAATTTTTTTAGTCATGATTGGAAGGGAGTGAATAAACACCGATTGATAGACCTTTGTGATGGGATCTTTCTCCATATCTTCCAAAAGAAAAATAAAATCTCGTATTAACGCATTGACGGAGCCGGCACGATCTAAACCGTCCTTACAAACGATTGTAAAATATTGAGTGGGGTATTTTTGAATATACGTCATTGCTAGCAGTCCATGAAACAGATCGATAAACTGTTGCCTCTCATTTTTTGTAAGATCAGTTTGATGAGGAAAAAACAATGTTTTGATGTCCCTAAATGCTACTCGAATGAATTCCACATCTACATCAGGAATTCGATAGGGACCGTAGGGATCCAATAGATAACGACAATACTCTTGTTCAAACACCTCTACACCCATCACTTCCGGAAAAACCTTTTGTTTGTAAAAATCTGAATCCATATCGAACATCACAAGCTTTAATGCGTCCGGATATTTTGCTTGCAACTTCGTCAGCTGATCCGATCTCGATTTTTCCGCCCCCTCCCCAAAATTGATTTGCAAATTGATGTATAAAAGCGACTGAGAAGTCCTCCGTAATGATGCTATGAAGTAGTCAAACTCCGGTGCTATCACCGTTTGATCTGTGACTGCTAGTGGTTGAACTGTCGGAGTTCCAATTTGCAAATTGATGCGCTCTCCCCACGTATATCCTACGGTGGGAATTCGAGTTCGTCTACTGGGATCAAAGTCGATCCCTACATGTCCTTTGAATTTTCCCACCTGCAAATCGATAGGGCGTGCTTTTAAGCTTTTTGGAGCAAAATCAATTCCATGAAATTGCCACTCAAGTGGAATTTCAAAAGGTCTTTCGCGGTCCGCTTCATCCTCATCTAAACCGTAGTAATTTAAGAGAGATTTTCTCCCTTCGCGGATGAATAGGTCGACCAGCTCACTTTGCCAATTGAAGAGTTGTGTACCCGTGTAACGGTACATGACAATATAATGAACAGAGAATGCCGCTTTATCCAGTGCCGGTAAAAGTGAAAATTCGGGATTCTGTAAAATATCTCTAAGTCCAAGAACAAAACCTTGTTGGTAACGCACCCTGTCATCGCGGTAGAGTTCAAAGTCGGGTTGGTAAATTGCGTTAAGGAGAGTGTGCACGGCAGCATTGACTTGCGTCATCGGCATCGCTGTTTTCATAAAATACGCTGTCGGAGTCAAATTGTGTCGTTCTAAGTTGCGTCGCAATTCTTGTAATACCAACGTGTATTTTTGTATTTTCCATGGATGGTGGTGATTAATGAGATGATCGGTGGCTTTTCTTTTTACTAAACAAGCTTTTTCGTACAACATCTCTAAATATCCCGGCGTGGGTGGACGTCTAGGGCTAGCTGTGATAAGAGGACAGATCCCTAATTCCATTTTTGTCACCATCTCACTACATCGAGAATCTTGCTTTAATACCCGAATCGCCTCTGCATAGCAGCGCCGGTCTAATTTGTTATCTCGATACTCATTCATGCATTCGTGAATCAGATAGGGAAGCTCATCGTGATGGTTATTAGCGATTTTTTCACGAATATTACTGACAACTTGATGGTTGTGCCCATCAACTGCCGAAGTCGATAATGATGCCATAACTCACTCCGAGGTGTTTTAATGAAGGCGCAGCATAGAATTTTAACGATATTTCATCGATATAAATTTTGAGGTTTGCTATATCGAAATACAAGCTTTTCCTCAAACACAATAAAGGAGTTGTTTATGGCAGCATTTGTAGGATCTTCAGGAGGAGCC
>CAMFKA010000085.1 GCA_945957185.1 uncultured Chlamydiaceae bacterium
TATACCCACAGCTCCTACGTCGCAGTGGGCTATAAAATCAGTCGCGCTCGCGCTCCAGCTGCAATTTTTCTTTAAATTTTTCTTAGGTTGATACTATTGAATCGCTTGCCTCATAAATTCACTGTGGTGATTCATACAACAAGGTCATTCGAATATCGATTTAATTTCTTTAATTTAATTTTCATTTGTTATATAATCTCTCTTTAAATTTAATGTCGGTATGTTTGTATGGTCCTTTCACGAATCTCTAATTTTCTCCCTCTCGCAACACCTGCTATCACTCCGGAAACCTTAGAGATCAATTACTCGCTCATCACAAAAAGAGTCGCTCTTTGCGCTTCAGCGGTATTTGCAGCGATGTGCATTGGAGCTATTCCTTTTCCCGCAATTGTCGGAATGACAGTAGCAACCTCCGTTGTACATGCATTAGTTGAAATCACTCAAGCAGCAACCAATAGATTAGCATTTCAAGATATCACTCTCCCTCAGGTTCAACCCGCAGTGAAACGTCGTCGCCGTCGAAGAAAGGGAGGGATTAAACGACTCCCAAATCCACAATATCACAATGTTTTTGTAAGAGGTAGGATGTATCGAAGAGCGATCAACATGGTTTCTGCACAAGAGCGGAGTGTGCAGCTAATGCGCAAAAGTGACGTGCGGACCTCGAGCGCGCGCTCTCTGTTTTAATCCAAAAGCCAGCTTTTCTTTTGATGTTTGCGCTAAAGCCTGAAGGACTCTAGCTCTAATTCTTATAATACGATCCGTTTGGCAACCCGGAATGTCGGTGCCCATACAGACGTTTCGTATGTCAATGCTATCGGCCTCTGAGCATTCATAAAGAACTTTTCTGCGCCTTGAAATTTTCCCGCTTCCACATTCAAATTTCTTATCCCATTGGTTGGGTTCTGAATTATATTGAATGGCAAGGTACGAGGTCACCTCGCTTTCGCTTGCCACTGCTTCCAATTTGAAATGGCTAAACAAATGCTTCACCTCGTCCCCGCAATAAACAGCGAACAGGTAGGCGCCTGAGTCAAAAGGGTGCTTTTTCAAGTAATCGGAGTGACCTAAAAATAGACACACGTCACCCGGTTTAAAAGTGTCATCACCGGGGTAAATGGGAGGGGGATCGAGAACTCTTGTGCCGAGCAGGGGCAAAAGAGGTTGATGTTTAGGATGGATTGTAGGTGAAAAGTTGAGCCTTCCATATCCTGCATCTGAAAAAACAAAATTAAACCTCTTTTCACCTAGACATAGGGCTATAGCGCGGTATTGCACCAGCCTAATAGCGACGGCATTGTCGATAATAGAGAAGTTAGAAAAAGGCTCCATAGCAAGTTTGTAAGCGTTTTGCCCCATTTTTGCGCGAAAGTAAAAATGGAGCCGCTCGTCATCAGGAAGATTTTTGTCACCGGTTAATTCGAAAGATTTTGAATCCATAAAACCGGTAACAAAGCGATTGTTATTTTTATATTTTTGAATCAGTTTAGTTTGGTTTAGTTCTTCACATCGGCGGTAGAGATCTGCAGCAAGCCAAGGCCCTTTTTGAAGCAAGGAGACCTTTTGAAATTTTTCTAGAGTGGTCATAGAGGGGGTGGGAGCGGTCTGATTCCACTTGTCGCGATAGTGCACGCATAGTTCGTGCATTGAAAGGACGATTGCATCTTGAATTTTTTGGGTGACAATGTCTTCAACATCACAAGGCCCAATCAAAAATCGGGCTTGGGTTTCTAAGGGCAGGGCGGTAAAGCTAGAAACTGCTGCCATGCGAACCTCATCAAATAAGCCTTATCATATAAGAATATTAATCTTATTTCAACTGCTGATTATACACTTGGATGTAGCTCGCTGATATGTAATTTGTTGCAATTTATAAACATCGTTCATTAAAAAGAAATTTATGGGAAAAACACTCAAAAATTCCATTCTTGTTTTAGTGGTGGCGGTATCGACATACCTGATCGCGGGCAGTTTTATTGAAAGACAATTTAGCATTGCTAGCGTGACCATTCCCGATTTACCTAAGCAGGAAACTCAATTATCAGAAGAAACAGCGGCACTCGCAAATCTTTTTAATAAGCCTTTTACGTATCTTGATCGTGGGCATCAAAGCTTTGTATTTCTCAGCAACGACGGAAAATTTGTTCTTAAATTTTTCGATGTAAATAGTTTAAGGGGGTATAGCTATATCCCTTTTGTTAAGCGCCATGACACAACGCGCACAGAGCGTCGCCTCAATGATCTGCTGAATGGATATCGCATTGCTTACGAAAAAGATCGCGAGAATTGTGGTCTGCTCTATTTTCAGGTTTCACCTAATCCATCGATGGAATATACGGTTGTTTTGAAAGATAGGTTTGGATTTGTTCATCATGTCGATCTGTCCAAAGTCCCGTTTGTGGTGCAAAAAGTTGCTGTTACAACCAGAGCAACACTCTACAAACTGCTTGCTAAAGGGAATGTCTCGGAGGCAAAAGAGCGTTTAGGGGCAATTGTCGATATGTATTTCGATGAATACAGAAAAGGGATTTACGACCGTGACCGCAACTACATTGATAACACAGGATTTATTGGGCAACAACCCATTCGCATTGATGCCGGTAGGTTGCGGTACGATCCGGAAATTAAAAATCCTTCCTTTTATTCCAAAGATATCTACAACGTCCTTATCAAGCGATCGGACCGATTTTTAAGGAAATATTTTCCTTTATATCGAGACGAGATCGTAGACTTTTTGGAGAAGAAAATACTTGCTGAACTGTAAAGGAGTTGGAAATGACTGTCACAGGATTGTCAGTGGTGAATGGAGCGTACGCGTTAAGCTCGGATAGTGAGTTAAATCTGTTTCTAGAGCAAGTGCAGGGAACGCCAATTAAAAGCAGTTCATTGCAGATCATGTTGAATATCCCCACGCTAGCACAAAGAGCCCTCGAGAACTTAATTGCTACAGTGAATCAATGTTCTGATGAGGGTTATATCTATAAACTTGAAGTGATGGGTGGTGAAATTGAACATTTTGCTACGGCGTGGGTAAAAGTCGCCATTTGCTTCGGTTGCAGCAATTTGAAGTCTGTGTTTCTTCCCGGAGCAAAAGAAGTGATGATCCATCACTGCAGTAGGCTGATGTCAGCAGAATTGTTCAATGTGACCGAAATCTGTTTAACGAACGTCCCGCAATTGGAGTATTTGGACGCCCCTAATGCGACTAAATGCGCTGTGTTGTCGTCCATTGGTTGGTTTAACCAATTGAAGGTGCTGAAAATTCGTTCCTATTCTAACTGGATTGATTTGCAACATCACCGGCAGCTAGAGGTGTTGGATGCGAGAGGTGCCGGCAGGGTGAGTGGGCTTAGATATGCTCGAAGTGATCTGAAGATGAAGGCTCCGGAAAGACGTCGCATCCCCAAACCGCGCGATGTGGCTTGGGCTGTTTCTTGGGCTGTCGTTTCGTTCTTTAGTGCTGTTGTTTTAGCTTCTGAGATGAGTAGGGGAGAGTTTTCTCCGGCGGTGTTCCCACTTTTTGTGACAGCGATGGTGACGATGATGGTTGCTTACCGATCGCTTAGGGATGAGCTTATTCCTTCTTACTATCGGTTGCGTTATTAACATTCCAAACAAAAATCCCCTGCCCCTGCCCTTGCCCGTGCCTTTGCCCAAATTTTATATTGAATCATTCGATTATCGAAGTACACGCCAGATGACGGGGTAGCCAGGCCGTCCCCGGCCTGGTATCTCAGTGGATTTACACATACGTGAGGCTTCAAATTCAATACCAGGCCGGGGACGGCCTGGCTACCCCGTCATCTGGTTCATACTTCAATAACCCAACACCATTCCGAAAAATTTGGGCAAGGGCTGGGGCAAGGGCAAGGGCAAGGGTGAAGTTACTACCCTTCATCTGGTATAAGCTTTTAGATACTTACAAATTCGCTTCCCAAGCTTCGTAGGCAGCAGCGAGCTTGCTTTCCAATTCCGTCTTTTCTGCTAACACTGTCATTTGTTGCTCACGCGTGGTTGTAGTGTAAAAATTCGGATCACCCATTCTTGCATCGATAGCAGCGATTTTCCCTTCCAGCTCATGACAAAGCTCTTCCGCCTTCTGTGCGCGACGCGCGCTTTGCTCTTTCTGACGCTGCTGCTTCTTTTGCGTTTCGTACGACGAATCCACAACTTTTGCGTCCGCTTTTTTAGCTGACTTTGCCACCACCAAATAGTCTTGCGCAGTCTTTTCGACAAATTCGGCGTAGGAGCCTCTAAAATCTCGAATCCCTTGAGGAGTCATTTCAATGATCCTGTTGGCGATCCCTTCGATAAAGTAACGGTTGTGGCTCACAAACAACACGGTGCCGTGGTACGACTGCAAGGCCTCCATTAACGCCTCTGTCGATTCCATATCCAAGTGGTTTGTGGGTTCGTCAAACAACAAAATGTTGTTATCCAACAAGATCATTTTTGCTAACAACAAACGCGCCGCTTCGCCACCGCTGAGAACCTTTAACTTCTTTTTGACGTCGTCGCCGTGAAACAACACTTTGGCGAGAACGTCTCGTAGCAGCTGCTCCTGCGTTTGAGTGGAACTCAAACTCTCCATCCATTCGAGAACGGTGATGTCGCCGCCAAGTAATTTGCTATGATTTTGAGGAAAATAAACCGGAAAAGTAGCGTGACCCCACTCGAAGATGCCTTGGTCGGCATTGAGATTTCCGGTCAAAATCTCTAGCAACGTTGATTTTCCGATTCCGTTGGCTCCCACAAACGCGATTTTATCGCCACGTTCCACCTCAAAAGTGATGTTGCGCAACACTTGTTTCTCTCCAAACGCTTTATGGAGGCCATTGACTTTTAGCGCGATGGCTCCGGAGGGACGGCACTGCCTGAAATCGATGTGTGGAAACTGCCTGCTGGATGGTCGCATGTTCTGCGAGGTCATTTCTTCTTCAAGTTTTTCGATAATCCGCATTTTGGATTGCGCTTGACGCGCTTTCGAAGCTTTGGCGCGAAAGCGATCCACAAACCCTTGTAAGGCTTCTTTCTTTTGCTCCTGTTTTTCCAACGACTGAGCGCGGCAGGCGAGCTCTTCGGCTTTAATTTCTTCGTAGGCGTCGAAATTCCCTTTATAAAGCTTGATGGTTTGGTGATCGACGTCGAGGATGTGGTTGCAAACTTTGTTGATAAAGGTGCGGTCGTGCGAGCTGATTAACAAAATGCCCGGAAACTTTTGCAATGTCTCTTCCAGCCACTTGATAGAAGGGAGATCTAAGTGGTTCGTAGGTTCGTCCAAAAAGAGAGCGTCGGGTTTGCTAAAAAGTGTCTGCGCGAGCAAAACGCGAAGGCGGTAGCCTCCGGAAAGAGTGCTCATAGGGTTACGGTGGATTGCTGCGGGGAGTCCCAATCCCTCTAAAAGTGCCGCTGCGTCGCTTTCGGCGCTATAACCGGAGTGTTCATGCAGGGCGTGTTCGATTTCTTCCAGTTCGTGGCACTGCGCGTCGGTGAAGTGTTCATGTTTAAAAAGCTCTTCTTTTCCTTTTAGCGCACTCCACAACTTCTTGTTGCCCATCAGCACAACATCGACGATGCTGACGGTGTCGTAAGCGAATTGATCCTGCTGCAGGGTTCCAACAGTGAGAAGGGGAGGGATGGATACCTCCCCGGCTTCTGGAACAAGCTCTCCCAATAAAATTTTTAACAACGTCGATTTCCCCGAACCATTTGCTCCAATGAGACCGTAGTGGTTGCCGGGAGTGAGTTGAAATTTTGCTAGCGCGTACAGAATTTTTTTTCCGTAGCGCATGGAGAGGTTGTTGACAGTGATCATGTGATTATCTCTTAAAGTATAGGAACAAAAGTGTTGCAATTCCAAGTAGAACCATCAAACCGGCAGGCATGAAGGCGTAGCTGAGGGAAAAGCGGTAAAGGAAAAATAGAGTGAGCACCAGCGGCAACGCAAAGGCGGCAGTATGCGCCCACGATTGCCCTTGGTGGAGTCCGTAGCTTGTCACCAGAAGCAGCAGTCCGCTGATGGCACCCATAAGAAGGGAAGGCAAGCTTCCCGCTTTTTTAAAGCCGATGACGCCGCCCACGAGAACGAGAGCGCCGTAAATGGCTAAAACGATGTAACTGTGCATAGATATCCTTATTTAAAGATTTCAGAAAAAAATCGCGCTGCCGAGCTCCAGCTGCGAGCGTTGGCTTTTGTGTTGAAGGCCAGGCCTGAATGGACATCATGCACTTCAGGGTTAGTGAAGGCGTGAACCGCATGGCCGTAGATGTCCAATTCCCAGTCGACATTTGCTTTGGTCATTTCGTCCTGGAAAGCTTTTAGGTCTTGCGCTGAGACCATTGGGTCGTCATTTCCGTGAAGCGCGAGCACGGACCCCTCGATGCCCGAAGCGATGGGAAGTGTGTGTGCCTTATGTCCCTGAAAATTATGGGAAAGGGTGGCGTGGAAAGTGACGGCTCCGCGGACGGGCGTTCCGCTGCGGAAAAGCTCTAGTGCGGCGAGTCCGCCGAAGCAGAATCCGATGACAGCAATTCTGTTGGGGTCGACTGCAGGGATAGTTTTAACTGCCTCATAGGCAGCGATCATGCGATTGAGCAGCTCTTTGCGGTCCACAAAGAGGGGAGTCATCAGTTCGGAAGCGCGCTGATCTGTTTGAGCAGTCACTCCGTCTCCATAGTAATCGGCGGCGAAGCCGATGTAACCGAGCTCGGCCATGTATTCCGCTTTTGACTTCGCAAAATTGTCCAGTCCGCGCCATGCCGGTGCGATGATGACGGCCGGTCGTTTGTGTGGAGTTTCCTTCCCTTTTGCGACAAAACCTTTGAATTGGTTTTTGCCTTGGGAATAGGTCAATGTTTCGGTGTGCATACGCTCTCCTCCTCAAATTCTTGAGTGGCAGTGTAACAAAACTGCATCAATCTCGCTAATCTTTTTTTGGGAGGGTTGCCGAGAAACATCAAATCAGTTATGATTGCCATACACTCAAAATAAAACAATCGTGAAGGACTATGATCACAGTTAATAACGTTTCTAAAAGTTTTGGCACAAAATTACTGTTCGAAAATGTGACAGTGACATTTGAAGGTAGAGTTGCTCTAACAGGACCCAACGGAGCTGGAAAAACCACATTTTTTCGGATTTTGACAGGAAAAGTGGAGCCTTTAACCGGGACTGTTACTTTACCGGATAAAGTAGGGATTTTACGCCAGGACATCGAAGCTTACCATCAATATAATGTGGTAGATACAGTGATCATGGGAAACAAGCGCCTCTGGAGCGCTATGGAAGAGCGCGACCGCCTGTACGATGCGGAAATGACCGACGATGTCGGGATGCGATTGGGAGATTTGGAAGGGATCGTGGCCGAAGAAGATGGCTACTCTGCAGAATCCGATGCCGAAGTGCTGCTCAATGGTATGGGCGTTCCGGAAGAGTTCTTCAAGAAGAAAATGCACGAAATTCCTACCGACATGCAGTTTAGAGTGCTGCTTTGCCAGGCACTTTTCGGGAATCCACAAGCGTTGCTGCTGGACGAACCGACAAACCACCTCGACTTGGAATCGATTGGTTGGTTGGAAAAGTTTCTTTTGAACTACAATGGCACTTTGATTGTGATTTCCCACGATAGACACTTCCTTAACGCTGTGGCGACCACCATCGCCGATATCGACTACGAAACTATCATTATGTATCCGGGCAACTACGACGATATGGTGGAGGCGAAAACTGCAGTAAGAGATCGCGCTGAGCACGATGCTAAGTCCAAAGAGAAAAAAATTGCTCAATTGCAAGAGTTTGTTTCCCGATTCGGCGCAGGAACGCGCGCAAGCCAAGTGCAATCAAGGCTTAGAGAAATTAAAAAGCTGCAACCGCAAGATCTTAAAAAATCGAATATCCAGCGCCCCTACATTCGTTTTATTCCGACAGAAAAACAGTCAGGCAAGATGGTGTTTAAGTTGGAAGATGTGTGCAAAAAGTATGATGGCGACGATGTGATCCACAAATTTTCGTTTGAAGTGCACCGCGGCGATAAAATTGCCGTCATCGGTAACAACGGACGAGGTAAATCGACGCTCATGAAATTGCTTTCCGGAAAATTACAGCCCGATAGCGGAAAGGTTGAATTGGGGCATAATGCAATGTTGAGCTATTTCCCTCAAAATCACGCCGAACTCATCAGCAAAACCGACAAGTCTAATGGTTTCGACTGGTTGAAGATGCGCCGACAAGGAGTTTCCGATCAGGATGTCCGCGGGGTGATGGGGAAATTGCTGTTTGGTGGAGACGATGCTTTCAAAGTGGTGGGAACGCTTTCCGGAGGTGAGGCAGCCCGATTGATTATGGCGGGAATGCTTCTTGAAGACCACAACGTTTTGGTGATGGACGAACCCAACGGTCACTTGGACCTGGAAGCAGTTTCGGCCCTTGCTTGGGGTCTAGAAGAGTACAAGGGGACGGCGATTGTTGTCAGCCACGATAGAGATTTGATCTCGAATTTTGCTACCAAGATCGTTGCTTTTGAAGCGGACGGCATCCACGTCTTCGATGGCGGATTCGACGAATACCTGGCCTCCAAAGGCCCCGCTTAACACAACATATCCATCAGATGCAGGGGGGCAACCCACCCTTGCTCATTTTTTATGCCGGCCCTGCAGGCCTTGGATGGGTATTTTGACCTTACCCAGGTTTCCGTTCGCTGCGCTCCCTACAACCTGGGCGAGTGTGGCTATTTTTGGTTGGAAGGAGGTGTGTCCTATGCCGCGGATGCGGCTAAAGCATGTAGCCACACGCGTGAGCGTGTGGTAACGATGATATTAATGCAGAGCCGCGAATGCGGCGGCAGAAGGTCACGCAGAAGCCTG
>CAMFKA010000086.1 GCA_945957185.1 uncultured Chlamydiaceae bacterium
GCTGCCAAGCTTTTTATATTCGCCTGTTAGACGCAAGTCTAACAGGCTTTTTTTTGCCTTGAAGGGACAGAGGGACGAAAGGACAAAGGACATAAAGGACACAAGGGACTTAAGGGACAGTAGGGACATAAAGGACGGGATGTTAAGTAATTTGCAAAACTACCCTAATCTGGTTAACCACTGATTCTAACTTTCGGGATGCTGAAATCATGATTCATTATTTATATGGGTGAATTGTCAGTAGTGCACCACCCATAAACCACAACCATATTGGGGGAACATCCTGTCCCTTATGTCCCTACAGTCCCTGCTGTCCTTTAAGTCCCTTAAGTCCCTTAAGTCCCTTGTGTCCTTTATGTCCTTTATGTCCTTTATGTCCTTTATGTCCTTTGTCCTTTCGTCCCTCTGTCCCTACAACCCCCACACCCTCCTGTCCACACTCTTTTTAAATTTTTCAATTTTTATTTCGATTTTGCTTGCAATAATTCGCAGACCCCATTATACCACTCTGGTAGCCTATCTAAGAAGAGGTCTACGATATGTCAAATATTTGTCCACAATGCGAATCAAAAGCGATTAAGCGAAACGGCTACACGCGGCATGGAAAACAAAACCACCGGTGTTTAGACTGTGGGCGTCAATTTTCACTCGAACCCGCTTTACAGGATGAACAAACTGTTATAAGCGCCAAAATGGAGGAATTTGAATGCTGCGAGCAATAATTGTTTGTTTTTTCGCTTTATTAGGTGTATCCTCGGTGTGTATTGCCGAAACAACGGAGAACCCTATGACGAAAAAACATCCCGTGGTTTTAATGAAAACCTCCAAGGGAGATATCACTATAGAGCTTTATGAAGATAAGGCTCCTATTACAGTTAAAAACTTTCTGGACTACGCCAACGAAGGTTTTTATAATGGCACCATTTTTCATCGCGTGATCGATGGATTTATGATTCAAGGCGGCGGCTTTACTGCTGACATGCAGCAAAAGCCCACTAAAGCGCCCATTAAGAATGAAGCGACAAACGGCGTGAAAAATACTAGAGGCACTCTTGCTATGGCGCGCACTTCCGTTGTCGATAGCGCCACCGGCCAATTTTTCATCAACGTCGTTGATAGCCCTTTTCTCGATTACCAATCTCCACAAAATTATGGATATGCAGTTTTCGGAAAAGTCACCTCAGGAATGGACGTCGTCGATGCAATTAAAAATGTTAAAACAGGCACCAAAGGTATGCACCGTGATGTTCCTGTTGAAACGGTAGAAATCTTATCTGTGACAGAAGTCAAATAACTGCATTCATGATTGCGAGAGATACTTTTCACCATTTCATCGTTGTCGCCCTAGCGTGGATACATGTATCCACGCTCCTGTCTAATGAAGCTCTCTGGCTTCAAGACATCCGACAAATCACATTTCCTGAAATGGGATTCGAAAAAGCCGGCGAAGCGTACTTCTCTCCCGATGGGCAATCGATCTTGTTCCAAGCTGTCCCTGTCGGACAATCGCACTACCAAATCTACTTCATGAGTTTGAATGACCTCACACCGCAACTTGTAAGCACAGGTTACGGAGCATGCACATGCGCTTTTTTTCGCCCTGACGGTCAAAAAATTATTTTCGCTTCCAGTCATTCTGATCCTCAGCTGGGCTCTCGCCCGGAAAAATCGAATCCAACCGGATCTTACGTTTGGGACCTCACTCCTTACATGAATATTTACGAAGCAAATCCTGATGGATCCGAACTAAAAGCCTTAACCACCGGTCCCGCGTATCATGCAGAGTGCGCGTATTCCCATGATGGGACGTCGATTGTCTTTGCTAGCAACGAAACGGGCTCTATGAACCTATACGTGATGGATGCCGATGGATCCAATCAACGACAAATCACCCACAATACCGATTGCTATAACGGGGGGCCTTTTTTTTCGCCCGATAGTTCAAAAATTATCTATAGAGCTGACCGCGAAACGCCCCATTACCTACAAATCTTTGTTGTTGATGCTGACGGCAGTAACGATACTCAGTTGACCGATAACGGCTGTGTCAATTGGGCGCCATTTTGGCACCCTTCGGGGCGTTTCATTGCCTATACAACATCTATACACGGTCATCACCGTTACGAAATCTATCTTCTCGATCTTGTCACCCAGCAACACTACCGCATCACAAACCACGAAGGTTTTGATGGATTGCCGGTGTTTAACTCCACAGGCGATCTCCTGATGTGGACTTCCAAGCGGGGACCCGATCAAACCTGCCAACTTTTTATCGCCGATTTTATTCTCCCTCCACAACTTAAGGAGTTTCCATGACTTTGCTTCATCGCATTTTTACTACCGCGTTCCTGTGGCTTGCTTTAGGAATGAGTCTACCGCTTTCAGGTCAAAATCAAACTGATGATCTTAGCCCGATCCACTCTTCAGAAGATGTTCCCTATACCATACGGATTGAACAAGCCGAATTTTCCCTTCCAAATGGATTACACTCTTTTGCTTACGCAGTGAATAAATCCAAATGGCTATTAATTGCCGGCCGCACCAACGGTCTGCACGGCTTTGATGCGGGAGATAACAATTTTCCTCCTTCAGCACAAAATACAGTTGCTTATGTCGTTGACTCCAAAACCGGACAGGTGTGGACGCGAAATCTCACCGAAACCGCTTCCGGATTCTCTCAAAGAGAAATCGATTACCTCTCCGTCACCAGCCCACAGTTCTATCAAAAGTCCGGTACACTGTACATCACCGGAGGCTATGGTGTCGATACTGAAACGGGGTTGTTCGGTACCAAAGATACTTTGACAGCCATCGATGTGAAAGGGATGATGAAATGGGTGCAAAATTCGCATCATAAACACTCCGCTAAGCACTACACTCGCTTTATCCATCACCCCATTGTTCAAGTGACAGGCGGTTATATGGATATCGGTCAAGACGATGTCACCTTACTGATGATGGGGCAAAACTTCACCGGTTTCTACCATGACGACTCTAACGGTGCTTACACGCAACAAATTCGCAGATTCCGCATCTTCGACGATGGGCATGACCTTTCAATTCGTGTGCTGAACTCCCATCCAAAACATCCAAACGCTAATTTTAGACGACGCGACCTCAACATCATCCCCGTCATGCACACTCTTTACGATGTTCCAAGCCCTGCATTTGTAGCCTACTCGGGTGTTTTCACCGAAGATACCGGAATTTGGACAATTCCTGTCTTTATCTCTTTCGATGGGAAACCACAAATGGAAAACCCTTGGAGCCCAAAAGCGTTTAAACAGGGAATGAACAACTACGCATCCGCAACGATCGGTCTTTTTTCGGACGAAAACGGAAAGATGTACTCGACATTTCTTGGCGGAATCAGCTACGGCTACTACGATAATGGAGTTTTCACTACTGATTCCGAGTTCCCTTTCATCAATCAAGTCACAACAGTGAGCTTAAGCGGCAAGGGGATCTACAAACAATACCTCATGGATGCGGAGTACCCTCAAATTCCTATTCCGGGAACCAACCCTCAAACGTATTACCTTTTTGGCGCAGGCGCTGCTTTTATTAAAACAAAAGAGATCTCTGCCTATAGCAACGGCGTCATCCGCCTCGATCGCGTGAAAAAACCTGACACGCTTTTAGGTTTTGTTGTAGGTGGTATTCAAAGTAAACTCCCCAATACAAACACCCAAGCCGACTCCGGAGCATCCACTTATATCTTCCGCGTGACAGCGACTAAAAAGTAGAGGAACAATAGTATGTTAAAACAAATTCTTCTCTTTTTGTCAGTGGGAGCTTTGCTCCCCCTTTCCGCTGCTGCGCAATGGTGGGAAAGTTCGTTCGATTTCGATATCGGCTATCGTCGCGATCAGCTGACTAGCTTTGTCGATGTGTACAACCCCTCCGACAATTTCATTTATACCGACAATCTAAAGCTGGATAACCTCCAAGTTTACGAAATCGGAGCAAAAGGAAAATGTATTTCGTACGACGTGTTTTTAATGAAAAGCTATCTCTACACCGGAGCCATCCCTCGCGGTCACTACGCTGACACGATCACCTTTGTAGGGCAATCGCCGACAACACGAAAGTTGCATGTCACCTCCGGACAAACAGTCGACTTCGCTCTCGGTGGAGGCTTCCTATTTCCGCTCTACTGCGGAGTGCGCATCGGCCCAACAGGCGGTTGGTCTTACAACCACCAACACGTAAAAATGGATTGCCAAAAGGGATCTTATGGGGGATTAGAATACAAAAATCGTTGGCAAGGGGCGTGGATTGGAGTGGACGCATATCTAGCGTTTCGTAGATTCGGAGTCAACGCAGGGTATGAATACCATATTCCCCACTGGAGCGGCTACTGGCTGATGAAGAAAAAATATATCTACGGCGGCCCTTTTTCAGATGTGAGAAAATCGAAAAGAGGGTGGGGGAATGTGGTGTTTTTCGACGTCTATACCATCGACCTATGTTGTGTAAAATTCAACTGCCAACTCAAATACCAATATTGGAAAATGCACGACGGCTGTGTCCACCCAAAATCGAAAAGTTTTAAGAAAGTGGGGCATCCTCACCAAAAAGAGTTTCTAAATACTGCAACCTGGCAGTCATTCGAGGTGTTGCTGGGGTTAGGATTGGATTTTTAAGATGAAAAGATACAATAAATTAACTCAAGAAGAGGAACGCATCATCCTTCACAAAGGGACCGAGCCTCCTCAATCCGGAGAATACACAGACGAGAAGCGTCAAGGCGTCTACTGCTGTCGCCGTTGCGGCGCAGCACTCTATCTCTCATCGGATAAATTTTCTTCCCACTGCGGCTGGCCTAGCTTCGATGACGAAATCTCCAATGCAGTAACACGGCATCTCGATGCCGATGGTTCGCGGACCGAAATTCTATGTCAAAGGTGCGGGTCGCATCTTGGTCATGTTTTTGAGGGCGAGTTGTTTACGCTAAAAAACACCCGCCACTGCGTCAACTCTCTCTCCATGAAGTTTCTTCCTGCCGCTACACTCGAAGGATTTGAAAAAATTGTCGTCGCGGGCGGTTGCTTTTGGGGTGTCGAACATCTGCTTAAAAATCTCCACGGAGTGATCCGCACAACGGTAGGATACGTGGGCGGAACAGTAGCAAATCCGACGTATGAGGAGGTTTGCACGGGCGAATCCGGTCACGCCGAAGCGGTAGAAGTCATTTACGATCCCAAAGTCACAAGCTTCCAAACGTTGATGCAAGCATTTTTTGAGATCCACGATCCTACCCAAAAAAACCGTCAAGGACCCGATGTGGGCACACAATACCGCTCTGCGATATTTTATTACACTCAACAACAAAAAGAAATCATCGACTCATTGATCGCGATATTAAAAAAAGAGGGGAGTCATGTCAGAACCGAGATTTCCCCTGCAGAACCTTTCTATCCCGCCGAAGAGTATCACCAAAAATATTACGATAAAACCGGGCATGAACCTTATTGTCATGTGCGTGTCAAGCGGTTTTAAGTAAAAATGTCCATGCGCGATCAAAGTTTTTACGTTGATCGCGCTCGCTATAAAATCTTTTTATTATGTTTGTCACACTTTCATTTCTCCTAGGGAATAGTTAGGAATTATCGATTAATAACGAGCTATTTTAAAAATAAATAAATATTTTTCTTTGTAAAAAAATCCGAAAAGGAAGATGAAGAAATTTGAGAAGCTCTTCATGCCCCATAAGTGGTTTGCCGCTTATAGGAGACAAAGATTCATGAATAACTTCTTAACAACATTGTTATAACATGGAGAAGATTATGAACAAGTTGATTCAATTTGGTGCTCTCTTCTGTTGTTTGTTCCTTTCACAAAATTTGTCTGCTCAAGACGCATGCTGCCCACCAGCAGATTGCCCTTGCGACCAACCTTGTGATCAAGCAACTAACGATACATACCGTTTATTCGTTCACTACGAACCATGCTGGTATACAACAAAACGTTGCGTGGAAGAAAAAATTCCATGCAAGAAAAAATGCTACAGAAAAGTACCTTGCTACTCTCAAGTTGAGCGTTGCAGAATGGTTCCAGAAAAATACTGCGAAACTGTTTGCACATACAAAACTGAGTGCTACGAAGTTGATGATTGCAAAACTTGCACAAAAGTTGTTTGCGATAAACATTGCAAATACGTTCCACGTTACTACTGGAAACATGTTTGCGAAGACACAACTGCATGCAACCCATGCGGTGTAGCAAAATAATTGCTAGGCAGGGGGCTGAATAAGCCCCTTGTTTTTTTTTGTCTCTATCAAATTTCAAACCGAGGTTTACTATGAAAAAGGGTATCCTTCTGCTGGGTATGGCAGGACTGTCAGTTACTAGTTGCAGCATGATCGATGACAGCATCAGCGCTTTGCAACAAAACCAACAAGCAATCGAATACAGCACACAAGTCATTAACGAAAACGCCGAGGCTATCCAAGCAGCGAACCGCGCCATCGAGGAAAACCGCCATCAGTTAGAAGCGATCAACCAAACGCTGAAAGAAACCCACTAATAAAATAACCTCAGGTGAAAGCTATGAAATATTTATTAATTCTTCCTCTTGTTCTCCTCACCGGATGCAACAAGTTCACCGAGCTGAATGATAACGTTAACTACACCACCGAAATCGTTAATCGAAATGCCGAAAGCATTCAGCAAAGTACACAGGAAATCCGTCACAACACACAGTTGATTGAAGAGAGCACACGCGTCATGAAAGAGAACCACGAAGCTCTTGAACGGATGAAAAACGCCTAAGGCTACAACATGCGCAAGCGTGTTGTACGGTTACAAACAATGATAGAGCCGTATTGAATACGTAGGCGTCAAGCTAATTCATTATGTTTCTTAGGTTATTGAAAATTAACATCCAGCGAAAGGAGCAGGTTAACGCGGAGACGCGGGGACGCAGGGACGCGGAGTTATTCTTTATTAAAATAATATAATTGTGAATTTTTCTATAGCATGGGATCCCCCTTACCACTTTTGAATTTTCTCCGCGCCCCTGCGTCCCCGCGTCTCCGCGTTATCTTGCTATTGTTCCTTGAAGATTGATTTTTAATAATTTAAACAAGGAAATGAATTAGCTTGATGCGTATGCTGAAAGGGTGGCATAAATGCTTAAGTTGTGCGGGCTCGGCAGCAAAGAATAAGCTGCTCTATTGGCTTTCTAGGACTTGGATGATTTGTTCGAGACGATTCAAATTGTGTTCGAGTTCACCAGTTTTTTTCACGATCTCTTCAGCCTCTCTATTTTGCGAAACTCTTGCTGCTTCGTTAGAGATCATTTTTTTATGAAGCTTATTGATTTTTTTCAAAACTTTGCCATAATTTTCCAAGGCCGGCACTTTCGCTTGGAGCTTTTTGCTGCTAGATTCGAGCGCAAATTTTAAATCGGATTCTTGCTCCTGGATTCGCGTTTGATATGATTTATCAAAATTCTTCCATTCTAATCTGTTGATAAGTGTATGAGAGCTTTCTTTATATGCTTGTTCGAGTTTATTAGCTTCTCTTTTAAGTTGCTCAATGTCAACTTCACGATCGCCAATGTCAGATAAATGACTTGGGAGCTCTTGGACGAGGGCAAGTTCTCTTGTATTTTTTTCGAGTTCTTGCTGAACAGCATAAGAAAGCATTTCATGGAACTTCTGCAATTCATTCGGATAGACTGTTATAAGTTTGCTATAGAATTGTGATAAAACCTCTAAGCTTCTAAGCTTTAATTCAGGAGGAGTTTTTTCGATAACTTCATGGACGGTGTCATTAAGGATTTCGATCAACTCATCAACTATAGTCTTCTTTAAATTGTCTTTAGCAGCATCCACCAAGGCACGCTGCACGGTCACTAGACGATCAAGAGGATTTTCTTCCCTAAAATAATTCCTGATGTTTGGCATGTTTTTTTGTATACGCTGCAAAAAGCTCGAGGCTGTTTTTTTACCATTTGAACTTTTCAAATCCATGCTACCTGACACAAACAATTTTAAGTAGGTGTCTATAGTTTGTATGAGCAATCGACTATAGGCAGCATAAGGAGGTGTTAGTAATTTTAATAGCTGCTGTGCATCTTTTAGAACATGCTCAATGGATGCAAGTTCAGCATCATTGGGATCAACATAAGATGAGGACCTACGTGCTTTTGGTGCTGATGCAACAACGGTGTTTTCTTCAATTGGTGTTTCCTTCGGCGCATCCTGAGAAGAGTTTGACCGAAACTGATCAAGTGAGAGAGCTCCATAGTCAATGTCACCGGTGGAATTGAATACAGCTTCGTTGGAAACCGCAGATAATTCCTGAGGTTCTTCTGTAGGGCTTGCCGGTCTTAATGGACTTGCTTGAGGGGATCCTGGAGGAGACGAAAAAATAGAATTAGTGTTTTCTTCGATTAATGAATTCTCTGGTGCAACCTTTGGTGAAGGTGTTTGCAAGGGTGAAGAGAGTAGATTATCAAAAAATAATTCCTGAGGTTCAGCTGAAAGGCTTTCAGGTCTTACTGGGCTTGCTGGAGGAGTTGGTTGCGGAGATGAAAAAAAGTCATCGCTCAAACTATCATCGTCAGAAGAGACTCCTGAAAAGTCATAATCGCTTTCTAATCCGTCATTGTCCGTCATGCCTTCTTTTTCCTCGTCATTTCCGTCAATGTTACGCACAGTATGTTTTGGGGATGCTGACCTTGTTGTAATA
>CAMFKA010000087.1 GCA_945957185.1 uncultured Chlamydiaceae bacterium
GGCTGGAACTTTGCCTTTTGGATGACTCATAGAAACTCCTGAGATGTTTTCTCAAAAATTTCTCACATATTCACTGAAAATTCAAGAAATTGATTTAATGGTCAGTCACCTGCCCACGGCCTCAAGAGACGAAAGAAAAAATTCCTCGAAGTTGAGGTTATTGTGTTGAAAAGTTAAGGCACGATCGAATAAAACTAATAGATTCCAAGTCATTTTGATGGGAGCCCACAAATGGATTCAACAAGATTTGAAAACTACGTCAAGCAAGCGCAAAAGCTCGCTGAAAAAAACCTACAGAACCCCCGCAGCAAGGAAGAGCTATTTTCCCTTATCGAGGGGCATCGACAAGAAGCGGTCGGAAACCGCCCTTTCGAGGAGTTTTTTAAAGGGGAAGCCGCTTTCTTTAACGAGCAGTACGACAGAGCGCTCAAGCATTACATCCAGGCGACAACGGTTCCTAACTACCAATTTTACTGCTACCGCGCTTCGGCTTTTGTCAGTTATGCACGTCACGACATTGAAAAAGGGAAGAGTTTTCTCGAAAAAGCTCTGGCAATGGACCCTGAAGATCGTTTTTTAAGAAATCTACAGAAGCAAATGGAAGAAACCTCACCTTTATCATCAGCAGAAATCGACACACCAAAGCAGCAGGAGAGCACTTCTCAACTATTATCACAGATTTTCGAAGAGAAGCCGGAGAAGAAAGGATTATTCACAGAAGAGCTTCCCACCCCTTCCTATATGCAAGCACCTAAAACAGTATCGGCACCCCTTAAATCGTACTCTCAAAGCACAACTCCTGCCCACATCGCTGCCGTTTTAGAAGAGATCGGTGTGGAAGAGCAAGACCCCGTCCAATTAATCAATCCAAAATCGATCTTAAAAGAGTTAGAATCCCCTTCTACAGAGCCTTTAAAAAATACGATCCGCAATTTTCAAATTTCCCAGACCGCGCTGACAGAATCGTATTTAGACTCCAGAAAAGACTCCTCCGGAGCAACGCGGAATGACTCCTGCCTGGAAGTGCTGCATGGATGGCCGACAACTTTGGAAAATGGCAACGACATTTCTCTTTTAACGAAACACTCGAGAGCCTCTTCCGGCGGCTATTACATCCGTTGGAATGGAAAAGGCATTGTCATTAATCCCGGCAAAAAGTTTATGGAACATTTTCATCGCGAAGGGCATCACATCCGCGATATCGATTATGTCATCGTTTCCAGACACTCTGCCGATGCTTACGACGATATCAAAGAGATTTATGAACTCAATCAAGAGCTCAATAAAAGCACTCCCGAATTGCAAATTATCCACTACTATCTGAATTCGGAAACATTTCAAGAGCTGTCGAATTACCTGAAGCCCAGCTTTAAGCAAGCCCGCAATACAGTGCATTGCCTAGAGTTATTTTACGACTCTCCGGACGTGGAAAGAATGGAAATTGCCGAAGGGATCCACCTCAATTACTTCCCTACTCAAGCTTCAGTGCAGAATTTACAGAACCGCAAATCAGAGTCGATGGCTAAAAAAGCTCTTTCCAATCTCGGCTTCCGCCTCGATCTATCCCGTAAAGCTGGGCACACGACAGAGACACGCAAAGTAGGATTCCTCGGAGGATGCACGTGGTCGCCGCTGTTAGCTCATTTAATGGGAAGTTGTGACCTATTGATCCTTGGATTTGGTCACACACAACCATCTGATTACGAAAAACTTGCCTACAACAATGACTGCTTAGGGCTCTACGGTTCTCTTACTCTGTTTGATGAGATCCACCCCAAGCTGCTTCTTTGCACAGAATTTGACGGTTTGGAAGGCGATGTGCGTTTTGAAGCTGTTAAGCAAATCCGAGAAGAGCATACTGCGTCTCAAAATTTCAAAAAAACCCCCTCTCACGTCATCCCCGGAGATATTGGGCTCAAAATCGACTTGCTCCAATTACATGCCGTCTGTTCCGTCACTCGCAATAAAATTTTACCTGAACAGCTTCATGTCACAAAATCGGTTGAGCGATTTGGGAGATTAAAATTTCTTTCGAAAGAATGTGCCTTATAGACAAGGAGAAAGGAATGTCAAGCTCAATTTTAGCAAAAAATTGACTTTTTTTTCTTGCGCCGTTTCGATTAGCGTGCTAGATTCTCCGTTGCAAAAAGCCCAGACGGGCCTGTGGAAAGCTTGTTTATAACTCTTAGACAAAGGTTTAGTAATGACTCTTGCTAGCGAAACTCTAGATATCTGGTCGTTATTTTTACAGTACGCGAAAAAACACACATCGCCAACAGCGTATGGGAACTGGCTTGCTCCAATCGAATTGATTGAAGTCACTGATACTCATATTGTTCTGGAAGTCCCCAACATCTTTGTAAAAGAATATCTTCTGAGCAATTATAAAAAAGAGCTCTGCTCTTTCTTGCCTTTAGATGCTGACGGCGAACCCGCTATTCAATTTGTCATCAATGCTCCCGTTAAAAAGCCTGCGGCGTCACCCGTTATTACTGCTCCACAAGTCGCTGAAGAAGACATTCCCGCTCCTTTCGAAGTCAAGTTCAATCCAAATTACCGCTTTGACACGTTTATCGAAGGCCCCACCAATCAATTCGTTAAATCCGCGGCTTATGGCGTGGCGATGCACCCGGGGAAGTCTTACAACCCCCTCTTTATTCATGGCGGCGTCGGACTGGGAAAGACTCATATTTTACAAAGTATCGGACACCACATCAAAGAATTCCACAGAAAAGTTCGCGTTCAATGCATTACTACTGAAGCACTTATCAACGATTTCATCGACAGTTTGCGCAATAAATCCGTGGACCGCATCAAACGTTTCTATCGTTCTGATGTCGATATCCTCCTCGTCGATGATATTCAATTTCTTCAAAATCGATTGAACTTTGAAGAGGAATTTTGCAACACATTCGAAACACTGATCAACCAGCACAAGCAGATCGTCATCACCAGTGATAAACCGCCATCTCAACTCAAACTTTCCGAAAGAATGATCGCACGGATGGAATGGGGACTCGTCGCACACGTCGGCATCCCTGATTTGGAAACTCGAGTAGCCATCATTCAGCATAAGGCGCAACAAAAAGGATTACAAATCCCTAGCCAAGTGGCATTTTTTATCGCCGAGCACATCTTTAACAACGTGCGTCAGCTGGAAGGTGCCATTAACCGCCTCAGCGCTCATTGCCGATTACTGAACGTCCCTGTCACGGAAGAGCTCGTTCAACACACTCTTCGTGAAATGATGCAGCACGCCCCTAGGCAAAAAATTTCTGTCGACCAAATATTGAAGAGTGTGGCAACAGTATTCCAAGTGAGGATGACGGATTTAAAAGGATCCGCCCGCACAAAAGAGATCGCTTTGCCGAGACAAGTCGCAATGTACCTGTCTTGCAAACTCATTAATGAGTCCCTTCAGGTGATGGGAGCGTATTTTGGAAGAACACACTCAACACTGCTGCATGCGAGCAAGACTATTGAAAAGAGACTCTCATCAGATGAAATCCTAAGACGTCAAATCAATATGGTGGAAAGAAGTTTAGGAATTTAGGAATACCGTGTCAAAACACTTCAAAAGGCGTTCTCAAAAAGCCGGAATGGAACCGGGAGTGCTGGTTCACGTTGGGGAAGTGTATAGCGATCACCCAAAAATCATCGTTGTCGACTATTCCAAAGACTCTTTTGCAGAAAGCACTGACGCCACCATCGAAGAAGCCCTCGAGTACATCCACTCTCCCGAGATCACTTGGATAAATATTCAAGGGATCAATGACACCACCATCATCGATGCCATCGGTAAAGAATTCGGCATGCACGCTTTGGCGATGGAAGACATCTTAAACACTGATCAACGCGCAAAACTCGACGATTACAAAGACTACCTCTACATCGTTTTACGCCTGTTAAATTACGACTATAAAGCCGATACCGTCACCGGAGAGCAGATCAGTATTTTGGTGAATAAAAATTGCGTCATCACTTTTCAAGAATCGAACCGCGATTTATTCAAAGGGATTCGAGAAAGGATCCGAAAGCCCAACACCAAAATCAGAGAAATGGGCACTGACTACCTCTGTTACACCATCATCGACTGGATTATCGACCAATATTTTGTCATTTTGGAAAAAGTAGACGACAAATTAGAGCATTTGGAAGAAGCGCTCCTCAATCATCCCCACACGGAAATTTTGTTAAAAATTGAACGAACAAAAAGAGAAGTGATTCTGCTTAGAAAATCTGTCTGGCCGATTCGCGATCTTGTCAGTCAGTTCAACAGGATCGACACTCCACTAATCCATGAGAATTCACGGATATTTATGAGAGACGTCTACGACCACACCATTCAGCTGATTGACACCATCGAAAGCTTTAGGGATATCGTTTCGGGGATGTTGGATCTTTATCTTTCGAATCTTACTCAACGGACGAATGAGATTATGAAAGTGTTGACGGTCGTATCGACAATTTTTGTGCCTCTCACCTTTTTGGCGTCGCTTTACGGAATGAATTTCGATAACATTCCGGAGTTGCACGCGCAATACGGCTACTATGTGTTGCTTTGTGTGATGGTTTTGATTGCGTCAGCCATGATCTACTACTTCCGCCGAAAAAAGTGGTTCTAGCCGATTATCCATCGATAATCAGCTAAATCTCGAAAAAAAGTTGACTTATAGCGAATTATCGTGATATAATTAGCTATAAGTCGACAAAAATATGGGATTTAGCCAAATATGGAATTTAACAATCTGACGGAGAACCCTCAAGGAATCATTGGCCGAAAAAAAGAACTCGAAATCTTAAATCGACTGTATGAGTCATCAAAGGCTGAATTTTTAGCTGTTTACGGAAGACGTCGTATTGGCAAAACATTTTTGATTCACCAATATTTCAAAAATAAAGGGGTTTATTTCGAAATAACCGGTAGTCATAAAGCCACTAAAAAAGAACAATTACGCAATTTTAGCAGAGCTTTTCGTGATCTTTCCGGCCTCTTTCATCATTTTCAAGAATGGGATGAAGCATTTGATGCTTTACGTCAATATATTGAAAAAATCGATCCATCAAAAAAATTCGTTTTTTTCATAGATGAACTACCCTGGTTAGCTTCGCCGAAATCGGGCCTATTACCTGCCCTCGATTACTTGTGGAATCGCTACCTATCTCGAATGCCAAATGTTTTGTTAATTGTTTGTGGGTCAGCCGCTCATTGGATGATAAAAAAAATCATCCAAGATAAAGGGGGACTTCACAATCGTCTTAGCCAACGAATTAACTTAGGGCCTTTTACGTTGGAGGAAGCAGAAACGTATGTGAAAGAACAGCGAATAGAATTTGACAGAAAGCAATTTGTTGAACTTTACATGGCCCTAGGAGGAGTTGCTAAATATTTAAGCGATCTACCCTTAGGGAAATCTGCGTCACAAATCATTAATGAATTATGCTTCCAGCCACAAGGGCATTTGTTTAATGAATTTAATAAGTTATATGAATCGCTTTTCGATGATTCTTATAAACACATCCAAGTTATTAGAGCTCTAGCAAAAAAACCTCGAGGAGGACTCAAGCAGTCTGCCCTGTTAAAAGCCGCTTCATTGATTCCTGCAGGATCTTCAACAACAGTATTGGAAGAGTTAGAAGAAGCCGGTTTTATCATGAGTCAAACATCGTTTGGGAAACGAAGCAGAGAGAGAATTTATCGTTTGATTGACGAATACTCTTTGTTTTATTTACGTTGGATCGATCCAGTTAAAGAAGATGTACTTCGTAATTTTGATCCTGATTATTGGACTAAGCAACAAGTGACTGCCACATGGATTGAATGGGCAGGACACGCGTTTGAAAACATTTGTCTAAAACACTCGTTTAATATCAAAAAAAAACTGGGCATAAGCGGGATTACAACAACAGAATCACATTGGCAACATTTCCCCTCAGGAGAAGAAGATAAAGGAGCAGAAATCGATCTTGTTATCGATAGAGCCGATTCATGTATCAATTTATGCGAAATGAAATTTTCAAATAACACATTCATTCTTGATCGAGAATATGCTGCCAATTTGGAAAACAAGAAAAAAACGTTTCAAGAGCAAACGAAAACAAAAAAAACGTTGTTTACGACACTAATAACAACTTTTGGAACGAACAAATCAAGCTCGATTTATAATTACACAACCCTAACGCTTGATGATCTTTTTGGGTAACCAACGGTCTTGTTGCATAATTAACCACTGAGCCAGTGAGAACACTGAGGAGAATTCAAGGCTCATCACACAAATGAGTACCCAAATCCAATAAATGAAAAAATCACGATGTCAATATATCGGGATACAACACTTTTCATCGTTCCATCGTTATATCGTTATATCATTTGCTTGCATCAAACTTTATCTCAACGATAAAACGATGGAACGATAAAACGATAATTTTGCAAATCATCAATCATTCAAAATTTCATTCAATTAAATAGCAATTTATAAGAAACTGGTGATTTTCTCTACGGTAGGTACTCATTTGTGTGATGATCCAAAAACTCATTCTCTCATTTACTCTCAGTGAGCTCAGTGGCTCAGTGGTAAAAAATCCAAGCGGGAATTGCTGTTTGAGCAAACATCCTCTTACAGCTCATCCATGACGAAGCCTTCGGGGAAATGCGCGATGATATCGCTCGCTGTCATGCAGTAAGGCGTGTATAAATCCGATGCATGCTCCCCGGCTAACCCGTGAACAAAAGCTCCAAGACTTGCGGCATCATGAGGTGTTAATCCTTGTGCTAATAGTGAGGCAATCACTCCCGTTAACACATCTCCCGCCCCCGCTGTGGCCATTCCAGGATCCCCTTTCGAACACACTCTCATGATCTCGCCGGGATGAAAAATAAACGTAGGCCCCCCTTTCAGCACTAGAGTTACATTCAGCTCTTCCGCATACCGCTGACATTGCTGCAGGTAGGCACGGGAAATCGTGAGGGGTTTGTCCTCATGCAACAATCGCGCCATTTCTCCTGTGTGAGGAGTAAGCACACACTTTTCAGGCAGTCGAATATTTTCTTGCGAGAGGTGAAATAGGGCGTCGGCATCTAACACACAAGGCTTTTCTATTGCGGGAAGCACCTTTTTTAATAATTCCCGGATTTCCGGAGACCTCCCCAAACCGGGACCCACAAAGACCGCTGTGGCGCTATTCAAGTGGTAAATCAGGTTGTTGATATCTCCAAAATCACACGGCATTTTGATGAGCTCCGGAGGTGATCCTGCTAACTCTTCCACAATAGATTGTGGATAAAGTAACCGCACAATCCCTGCGCCGCTTTTCAGTGCTGCCCATGACGACAAAAGAGCTGCGCCTCCGTAACCGCGAGACCCTGCCAGCCCTACGACATACCCTGCATCGTATTTATGTCGAGTTCGATGAATGGTAGGAAAGGAGTAGAGCAGCATCTCGGTTGAGAGCAGCTCCATATCAGGTTCCATCTGTTCCAAATACTCCGCAGGCATCCCAAAATCCACATATTTCAATCTACCGACATGTTCCCAACCGCTTTCGAGGAAAAATCCCGTTTTAGGCAATCCCAAAAAAGCAGTTTCTACAGCATGAATTGCAGTGGATTCCACTGCTCCTGTCTCACCGTTTAGTCCGGAAGGGATATCGATAGCAATCACGGGAACTTGTGCGAAATTCACTAATTCAATGGTGGTTTCGTAAGGATCATCGATTTCGCCATGGAATCCGGTTCCAAAAAGTCCGTCGACGACAATAGAATTCGGGTGATCTTCCAGATCGCTTTCCAGGTCGCGACCTATCCGCCCCCCTTCTTGAATAAATCTCTCGTAAGCCTTTTGAAATAATGGAGAACAGTGTTCTACAGGTTCATGGAGGTAAGCAATCACATCGTAATCGAGATGTATCAAATGAATCCCTGCAACGAGAGCATCGCCTCCGTTGTTCCCTTTACCGCACAGCAGGATGACATGTTTATCGAGAAGAAATTTCTCGACGTACTCATGAACTGACAACGCTACGCCGCTGCCGGCCTCTTCCATAAATTCTTGATCGGAATGCCCCTCTCCAATAGCGATCGATTCGTAATAAGCCATTTGTTGAGGTGTGACGATTTTCATAGGTGCTCCTCTTTAATCGTCCTTTGCATCAAGGCTGCAACGGCATCTTTGGGGGACAACTGTTCGTACAGAATTTTATAGATAATCTCGGTGATGGGCATGCTGACAGACAATTCTTTGCTGAGTTGTAAAGCCGTTTTGGAAGTATACGCACCCTCTACGACCATATCGATGACTCGCATTGCTTCTTGAGGCTGCATTCCCTGCGCGATCAAATATCCCAACCGATAATTGCGACTTGTAATAGAAGCGCAAGTCAAACACACATCTCCCATCCCCGCAAGGCCCATCATTGTCTCGGTTTTGCATCCGCGCGCTGTTGCGAGTTTATTCATTTCGTGGAGCCCTCGAGTCATCAGAGCGGCTTTGGCGCTGTGTCCGAGGTGAAGTCCATCGGACATTCCGCAAGCGATGGCGATGATATTCTTTAAGGCGCCTCCGTAGGAGACTCCGTGAATGTCGGTGTTGGGATAGACTCGAAAAAAATCGGTGTTGAACAAAACACAAGCTTCGGCAATGGCTTCTCG
>CAMFKA010000088.1 GCA_945957185.1 uncultured Chlamydiaceae bacterium
AAATCAGAGTAGCATATTATGATTTTTGTCAAAAAAAGATGTGCGCAATAGGATGCCCGCGTCTCCGCGTTAATCCGTTCCTTAGACTTCGGCAGGGGCAAGGGCAGGGGAGTGTGGGCGATCCGTTTGTTTAAAATACTTGTCTTATATGGGAAAGTTGAAGATAATGAGATGTTTATTCACATACTGTGGAGGTTGCCTTGAAACATATTGTTCATGCATTACTATATTGCTTCTTAAGATGTGCTTTTTGGTTCCGTTATCGCATCCATGTCAAAGGATGGGACCAAGTCAATTCCAAAACGATGAAACATCCGGGCGGAGTTCTTTTTCTCCCGAATCACCCCACATATTTTATTGATCCGCTTTTTATGGCGATGTTGACTTATCCTCGCTACACAATTCGCCCGACCATCGTCGAATATATGTACTACACTCCCGTCATTCATCAAGTGATGAAGATCGGAAACGCTCTCCCTATCCCGAATTTCAGCACTTCCAGCAATAGCTTAAAGCGTAAGCGAAGCGATCAAGTGATCGATGAGATCATCGCCTCCCTAAAAAAAGGCGACAATTTTCTTCTTTACCCTGCTGGAAAAGTTAAACATTCCAATAAAGAAGTGGTCGGAGGTGCTTCCGGGATTCAAAAAATTATTAAGGATGCTCCCGAGGCCAACATTGTATTAGTCAGAATCAACGGTCTTTGGGGAAGCTCTTTCTCCCGCGCCCTCACCGGTAAACCTGTGCCTATGTGGGATACTGTTTGGAATGGCATTAAAGCGTGTTTCAAAAACTTTCTTTTCTTTACTCCAAGACGCGATGTCTACGTCGAATTCGTTCCGGCACCGGCAGATTTTCCATTTAATGGCTCTCGTTTAGAGATCAACCGCTACTTAGAAAAATTTTATAACAAACCGGATGGTTTGTCCGCGCAAGAAGGGGATGAACCGGGGGAAAGCTTGACTTTGCGTCCCTACTCGATTTGGAATAAAGAGGTCCCGACTCCTGCTGACTTGAAAAAACAGCACGACGAACTCAACTTTGCTGTTGATGGGATTAGCCCGCAAGTGAAGGCGAAAGTTCTTGAAAAGCTTGCCCAAATTACCGGAATGCCCACGGACAAAATCACTCCCGATATGGACGTTTCAACCGATTTGGGACTCGATTCTCTCGATACTGCCGAATTATCCGCATTTCTTCATGAAGAATTTGGATTGAAAGGTGTTCCGGTTCACCAAATTACGTCTGTAGGCGTCATTATGGGAATCGCGGGCAAAAAAATCCCAGTCCTTGTGGAAGAAGAACCCATCACGCAAAACAAATCTAAATGGCAAAGGAAAGAGCCTAGAACTCGTATTCATACCCCTCCCGGCGATACGCTTATCGAAAAGTTCCTCAACACGTGCGACAAATTGAAGAACGCTTCCGCAATCGCCGATGGACGTGCTGGCGTGCTGAACTACTCTCAAATGAAAATGAGAGTGGTCCTTTTAGCTGAAGAGTTTAAAAAACTACCTGGCAAATACGTGGGAGTGATGCTTCCGGCTTCTTCCGCTTCGGTCATCGTTGAACTCGCCCTTATGCTTGCAGGCAAAATTCCTTTGATGGTGAACTGGACTGTGGGTCCAAAACACCTGGAACAAGTGGTTCAGCTTTCCAAAGTGGAAGCGGTTCTGAGCTCATGGGCATTCCTAGATCGTTTAGGAAACGTCGATCTGACCGGCATCGAACACTTGCTGTTGATGCTCGAAGATATGGCTAGAGGAATTCCTTTCTCCCGTAAACTGAAAGCTGTTTTCCGTTCGAAAAAGAGCGCTTCCTCGCTACTAAAGCTGTTCGGTGCAGATAAGATCTCCGCCGATAGCCCTGCAGTCATGTTATTCACTAGCGGTACGGAAAGTATGCCGAAAGGTGTCCCTCTTTCTCACCGTAATATTGCGACCAATATTGTGGGGGTCTTGAATCATGTTGAACTCTATTCCGACGATATCCTCTTCTGTACTCTTCCTCCATTCCACTCGTTCGGCTTTACTGTGGCAGGTCTTTACGGTCCTGTTATCGGGATGCGCGCTTGCTTCTCTCCCGATCCGACTAACGGAAAGCAATTAGCAGAGGCGTTCCACTACTGGGGCGCTACGGTAATGGTGGGAGCTCCCACATTCATTAAAGGGATGATGCGTGCTGCTGATAAAGAGCAGCTCACAACGATGAGAATATGCGTCACCGGCGCGGAAAAGGCTCCAATGGAATTGTTCGATCAACTTGACGCTATCGGAAAGAGAGAAATCCTTCTTGAAGGCTACGGCATTACGGAGTGCTCTCCGGTGTTGACAGCAAACAGACTCGGAGCTCCTCACCAAGGGGTAGGATTCCCTGTTGAAGGCGTTACTCTTGTTATCGTCCACCCTGAAACAGGGGAAAATATGCCCACAGGCGAGCAAGGGATGATTTTAGCTCGCGGCGACAACGTGTTTGCCGGATACATCAACACGGATGTCTCTTCTCCATTTGTAGAGCACGATGGTAAAACGTGGTATAAAACCGGAGATTTGGGCTACCTCGATAAAGATGGATTTTTATTCATCACGGGACGCCTTAAGAGGTTCATCAAAGTGGGTGGTGAGATGGTCAGCCTCGGCTCCATTGAAGATGCTGTCAATCGCTTCATGACCCTCAAAGGATGCGTTGTCGAAGAGGGAGGCGTCTGTAGTGCAATTTGTGCAAAAGAGATTCCCGGCGATAAGCCCAAAATTTTTCTCTTCACAAAATGCGAAGGCGTAGCGATTGACGAGCTGAACAAATTTCTGAAAGAAGATGGTTTCAGTAACCTCGTCAAAGTTTCCGAAGTGAAAACATTGGCGGAGATTCCTTTGATGGGAACAGGAAAAGTCAATTATCGTAAACTAGAAGCAGATATGGTCTAAAGTAATAAAAGGAAAAGAAACATGGCACTGACTATTGCGGGAACGACAATCGAATTGAAACTATTCAACACTTTGACTAGGGAGAAGGAACCCTTAAAGACTGTCCAGCAGGGGCATGTCAATATGTACACCTGCGGACCTACGGTTTATAATTTTGCCCATATCGGTAACTTTAGAACCTATGTCTTTGAGGACCTTCTAAGGCGCACAATCCAGTTCTTCGGGTACAAAATCAAACACGTCATGAACATCACAGACGTGGACGATAAAACTATCCGCGGAGCTATCGCAAAGAACAGCACTCTCCGTGAGTTTACCGATCCTTTTACGACGGCGTTTTTTGAAGACCTTAAAACCCTTCACATCCAACCCGCAGAGCACTACCCGGCTGCGACGGAATATGTTCCGCAGATGATCGCAATGATTCAACAACTGCTAGATAAAGGGGTGGCTTATAAAGGAGCAGATGGCAGCGTTTACTTCGCTATCAAAAAATTCCCGAAATACGGCTGCCTCTCCCACTTCCATCTCGATGAATTGGAAGAGGGAGCCTCCGATCGCATCGCCAACGACGAATACGAAAAAGAGAGCGCGGCAGATTTCGTTCTTTGGAAAGGGTATGATGAAACGCGAGACGGAAAAATTTTCTGGGAAAGCCCCTACGGCCCCGGACGCCCAGGGTGGCACCTTGAATGCTCCGTGATGGCGATGAACCTTTTAGGCGATACTCTCGATATCCATGTCGGCGGTGTCGACAACATGTTTCCTCACCACGAAAACGAAATCGCACAGTCTGAATCGTGCTCCGGAAAAGTATTTTCTAACTACTGGTTACACGTAGAACACCTGATCGTCGACAACAAAAAGATGTCGAAAAGTTTGGGGAATTTTTATACGATCCGCGATCTGCTTGAAAAAGGGTTTAACGGCACGCAAATCCGTTACCTCTTGATTAGCACCCACTACAAAACACCTCTGAATTTTACGTTTGCCGGTCTCGAAGCAGCAAAAAATGCGCTGTCACGCATTCAAGACTTCATTCTTCGTATGCAGGAACTGGCAGCTTCATCTACTGCAATTGATACCGATCAAACGTTACCGTTGATCGAGCAGTGCCACCTAGCTTTTGCAGAGGCGCTTGGAGACGATTTTAACATTTCACAGGCAATGGCATCTCTTTTTGATTTTATTCGACAAGTGAATGGTGTTGCAGATACAAAACAGATTTCAAAACATGACGCAGAGGCTGTCATCGAGTTCCTTCACCGAATTAACGATGTTGTTGGAGTGATGGAGTTTGCAGGGCAAGAAGAGATTCCTGCCGACTTGCAAGCTGCGTTAGAGCAACGGGTGCAGGCTCGTAAAGATAAAAACTGGGCGTTGTCAGATCAATTGCGTGATCTGATCAATAGCCGCGGGTATGTCATCGAGGATACAGCCTCCGGAGCAAGACTTAAAAAAGGATAATATAATGAGCCGACACCGTTCCACAAAGACAAAAGACGAAAAATATTTACTGACTCTCTACGAAATGGCTATGGAGAGTGGTGAGTTAGATACAGAATTCCACCGTTACGATGTGGCGACAAGGGCGCTGCTGACAGAGAAGTCGGCAGATGCGATCTGCAAGCTGCTGATACAAGCAAATTTCATTAAAAAGAATGACAAAATGGTTTATATCACGCAGCATGGGGCGAACCTCGCGCAAGACCTACAAGGCTAACACCAGATGCTGCGCAGTAACTTCACCCCTGCCCTTGCTCGTGCCCGTGCCCTTGCCCAAATTTAACAAAACAATATTCAAGGAACGATAGCAAGACAACGCGGAGACACGGAGACGCAGAGGCGCGAAGAAAATTCTAAAGCGGTAAAGTGGTCCTTATTGTCTAGAACGATTCAGAACTATATTCTTTTATAAATGAAAAACTCCGCGTCTCAGCGCCTTCGCGTCTCCGCGTTAATTAGATCCTTGAATATTGATTTTTAATGATTTAAAAAAGGAAGGTGCGGTTTGCAATATCACACCCGCTTAGATTTGACCTGGATGCTTTTAATCCCGCGCAGCGTCACTTCCTTAACGGTCAACTCATAGGGGCCAACGGTGACAGACTCCTCCTCATCGGCGAGATGTCCCAGTTCCCTTTGCACCAATTGCCCTAAAGTCTCTTCCGGAATATCACCAAGCACATATCCAAATTGTTCAGAAAATTCCCCAACCGTAAACTCAGCCGGAAGTGTCTTGTCGATCAGTTTAAAAGAGAGAGGAGTGACATCTTCACCGTCGCCCACTTCGACATTGGACTCTCCAAAAATTTCATCTAAAACATCCTTCAAATCGTAGACTCCAACAGCATGCCCCATCTCGTCAACAATGATAGAGACTTCCTGATTGTTTTTACGAAACTGCTTTAAAATATCCGTCACTTTGGTGTGCTGTGTGACAAACCACGGAGCTTGTGAATAATCCCTGACTTTTTTTCCGTCCGGAATACGGATAAGTTCCCTTGGAAAAGCCAACCCCACGATATTGCGAGGGTCTTTGTGGTACAAATAGCAGTAGGGAAATTTCTTTAATGCATACTGTTTGTGAAACTGTCCCACAGTGATGCTTCCGGGTAGCATCCAATCTTTACGTATGGGATCCATCACATCTTTTGCGATTTTGTGTCCCAAATTAAAAATGTTCGATGTGATGATATTGAACTCTTCAGCTTCGCTGGCATACCCCTCACCCTCATCTTTCTCTTCGATAATTTTCTTTAGCTCGTCCTGAGTCAGATAGTACTCATGAGAGCTCCCCTTCTTCCCCACAATTAGTTCACACAACCTTGAAATGCTGTCTACGACAATCAAAAAGGGAGTCATAATGCGAGCGGAAAAATAGAGCAGCGGAATGCCGATCATAGTGACGTGTTCAGCATACTTCCTGGCTGCAAACATGGGAGAGAGTTCTCCAAAAATGACGACTAAAACAACTTGTGAGAGGGGAGACCAATCAGGATTGATCCCTAAAGAGGAGTGAAACTCCCTGGAGAATTCAGAGCCAAAGAACATGGCGACATTAACCCCAATCAAAGTGGTGCCGAAGAGCCTTGACGGGTGTTGTAAGAGATAGTTCAACCAAATAGCTCTGCGCATCCCCTTGCTGACATAATATTGAAGGCGTACTTTGTTGAACGACACACAAGCCATTTCCATCATGGAATAGAACGCTAAGACGATGATGGAGAAGATGTTTAATAACAGCCAAAACAACGTATTCATTCCGCAGCCTCCTGTGCGCTGCCGCCCTTTTTCCCTTTTATTTTTCTTACGTACACTTTTTGAATACGATTTGGATCTGCTGCTAATATCTGAAAGACAAATTCTTCCGTTTCATACTTTGTGCCGATGTTTGGAATTATTCCTAATTTCTCCGTTAACCAACCTCCAAGCGTCACCATGTTGTATTCGCTGGTTAAACTTGTCTGAAAGATGTTGTTGAACTCCATCAAATCCAATTTGCCGCTGGCGATGATTTCATTTTTTCCTGATCTGGAAAATAGACTTCCCTGGTCTCTGATGTCTAAAATATCTCCGATCACCATCTCCAAAACGTCTTCTTGAGAAATGATTCCTGAAATGACTCCATACTGGTCGACGACAAGAGCGACAAACTCACAAGTCTCCTTGAACTTATGTAGCAGCGTCTGAGCGCCGGAGTTTTCCGGTACATAGATCGGCTTTGTCAGAATGCGACAGAGGTCATCCTGGTTTTTAATGTTGTCTCGCTCCAAAAAGAAATCGTTAGCGTGCGCAATACCGAGCATTTCATCTAAATTCTCTTTGTAAACCGGTACACGCGTGCATTCCATGTCGACGAAAAGATGGATCAACTTGCTTAAAGGCTCTTCTATATCGTAGGCTAGGATATCTTCTCTCGGCCACATAATCTCCCTCACCGAAGACTCCTGCAGATTCAAATACCCCCACACCAGATCCGCTTCTTCTGTCAGCAGCACTCCATCTTTTTCGGAAGTTTTTAACACGTGACGCAACTCCTCTTTGGAGATGCTCTCCTCGTCGCGTAAAAAAAAGAAAAGGGTTCGCGTGACTGGCGCTGTGACGGCGATGATCCATCTCCGAACCGGCGCCAAGACGTTTTGTATCCAATAAATCGTCGGAGCTGTCTTAAGGGCGACCGAAACGTTGTTGACCATCCCTATATACTTGGGAATGATTTCGCCAAAGATTAAAGTGAGAATCAACGGGACTCCCACTTTTAAGCCCCAGCTGGCATACTGTCCAAACATCCCTGATGCCGTATTCTGCAATAATATGTTGACGACAGTGTTCATCAGAAAGACGGTTACTAAGAGGTCTCTCGGGTGCTTTAACAGATCGGCAACAAGATTTTTCCGCTTCTCCTCACTATCTGCAAATGTTTTTGATTTGGAATGAGGGATTGAAAAGAACGCCGTCTCTGAACCTGAAAAAAATGCTGAGCAGCCAATTAAAAAAATGATAAATGCTAATTGTGCAATGTCGCCCATCGCTAATTCGGAACCTTAAAGATGATTTTCGCCTCCCCCGCTTTTACTGCACCAAGATTTTTTTTCAAAGCCAAACCGATCCACTCAGGATCATGATGCGCTTCAATTTCTTCTCGCAGGCCGTGACGTACTGCTTTCTCCCGTTCTCTCTCTTCTGTTAATGCCACCATCTTGCTTTCTAAATAGCGATAAAGAGTGTCCTTTCTTGATAAACCCCACTCATAAACGCATAGACAGACGATTGAAAACAAAATAGCGATCCAGAACCCTTTAGTGCTGGAGGGGATTTCGATTAAGTCCTTGAACAATTTATTTAAATCCATTAAAAATATTTTTTAGAAAAGTCGGGAACCTAACAGATTCTGTTTAGGTGCCCTAAAAAAGGAATAGTACATGAAAACACTTTTTTTGACGATCGGGATTGCAAGTTCCCTCCTCGTGACCGGCAGCTCCTTGAGCGCCCACTGTCAGATGCCATGCGGCATTTACCATGACGACATGGTTTTTGATCAAATCGATCAATACGGCGAAACGATGTATAAGGGGATTGCTGTCATGAATGACAGTAAGTTTTCTACCGTGAAAGAAAGGAACGAATTCGTCCGATGGACTCTCGAAAAAGATCAAGCTTCCGATGAAGTGGCATCTATCATCACAAAATACTTCCTGCAGCAAAAGATAAAGCCGGGTGAACCGGACACTGCTAAACGGTTGGAAAGCGCTCACCGTCTTCTGTTTCTTCTCGTCGCGATCAAACAAAATACCGACCTCTCATTTGTGAATGAATTTACAGAAGAGTGGGAGAAATTTAAGTTAATGTTCCATAGAGAAGGGTACGAGTGCCAAATCGAACAGCTAAAACTCAAGCAAGCGGCAGAGAAAGAAGCGGCTGCAAAAAAGAGTGAAGCTAAGAGTTCAGCGGAAACCCCAGCCAAGAGCAAAGATAGCGAAGGAAAGTAAGAGGATTTTTTATAAAGTACTTCAACACGTTGAAGTACGTGACTTCATGGAGAGGGCGTTTGACGGTCTCTTCAGATTTCATCACCTCTTCAATCCAGTTCCGGTGGATATAGAATGTATTCACCGGAAACTCTTCTAATCGGAAAAAAGCAACATCACAACTCTCGTCTGTGCTTTCT
>CAMFKA010000089.1 GCA_945957185.1 uncultured Chlamydiaceae bacterium
GCTGTATATGGCCCCAAATTCTCGTTTGGAGCGCTCCCTCGACAGCAACAAAAAAGCCGCCTACCATTTGACTCTTTTAGCAAAAAACAATGAAGGGTATCACAATCTTTGCAAGCTCTCCTCCAAAGGATTTTTAGAAGGCTCTTACTACTATCCTCGAGCGGACTACGATTTGCTGAAAGATCATACTGCCGGGCTTATCTGCCTTTCGGGAGACATCAGCAGCCGCATCGCGCAGGAGATCATCAACGGAAAACCCGAAAAAGTGTTGGAGTGGATCGAACTGCATCGTCAAATGTTTGGAGACGATTTCTATTTAGAATTGCAGCGTCACCCGATGTCGGAAGATCTATTACAAGCCGACGGCATGTACCGAGAGTCGTGGCTTGTACAGCAGTACCGCGACTTTATTGAAAAGCAGAACCGCGTTAACGATACACTGATCAAACTAAGCCGCGAACTTTCCATCCCTCTCGTCGCCACAAACGACTTCCATTACCTCGATAGAGAAGATTGGCGCGCTCATGAAGTTCTTTTGAATGTCCAGTCCGGCGAGCCGTGCGAAATTTGGGAGAAAGATTCGATGGGGAACCTCAAGTTTCGCATCCCGAATCCGAAGCGGCGCATCTACTCCTCGCATGAGTACTACTTTAAAACCGCTCAGCAGATGCAAGAGCTCTTTGCCGACATTCCGGAAGCCATCAGCAACACCCTTGTCATCGCGGATAAGTGCAACGTTGAGCTCGACTTCAAAACCAAACACTACCCCGTCTACATCCCTCCGGCTTTGGAAGGGAAAGTGTGCGATCACGACGAGCAGCAAAAAGGGGTGGAAGATTACTTGTGGCAGCTTTGTGAAGAGGGGATTCCCAATCGCTACACCCCCGAAAGGCTCGCCAAAATCCAGGAGTTGTTTCCCGATCAAGACCCGATGAAAATCGTACGCGATCGCTTAGAATATGAAATGAACGTCATCGTTCCCAAAGAGATGTGTGACTACCTTCTCATTGTGTGGGACTTCATCAACTGGGCAAAGCGGAGCGGTATCCCTATGGGCCCCGGACGGGGCTCCGGAGCAGGATCGATCGTTCTTTACCTGATCGGTATTACCGACATCGAACCGATTCGTTTCCATCTGTTTTTCGAGCGATTTATCAATCCTGAACGTATCTCCTATCCCGATATCGACGTGGATATTTGTATGGACCGCCGCGGGGAAGTGATCAACTATACCCTCCAAAAGTACGGAAAAGACAACATCGCTCAGATCATCACTTTCGGTACGATGAAAGCGAAAATGACGATCAAAGACGTCGGCAGAGCACTCAGCATCCCCCTGTCGAAGGTTAACGAAATCGCGAAACTCGTCCCCGAAGACCTCAACATCACCCTTGAAAAAGCTTTGGAAAAAGACCCTGATCTCCACCGCATGTACGAATCGGACGAAGATGCCCGCACAATTATCCAACTCGGGTTAAAGCTGGAAGGCTCCATCCGCAGCACCGGTATCCACGCAGCAGGGATCATTATCAGCGGAAAACCGCTGATCAATCTCATCCCCATCTGCGTAGCAAAAGACTCCGATATGCCCGTCACGCAATACTCGATGAAGCCTGTCGAGCTTGTCGGTATGCTCAAAGTCGACTTTTTGGGACTCAAAACGTTAACTGCTATCCAGACCTGCGTCGATTCCATCGCCCAAAATACCGGGCGCATCATCGATTGGGTCAACCTACCCCTTGACGATGCCAAAACTTTCGAACTCCTCAACCAAGGTAAGACCTCGGGAGTGTTCCAGCTAGAGTCCGTGGGCATGCAGGAACTTGCCCGCAACCTGCACTTAGACAAGTTTGAAGAGATCATCGCGGTCGGCGCGCTGTACCGCCCCGGTCCTATGGACATGATCCCATCCTTCATCAACAGAAAGCATAAAAGAGAACCCATCGAATACGACCACCCGTGGATGGAGAATATTCTCTCCGAAACGTACGGAATTATGGTGTACCAAGAGCAGGTGATGCAAATCGCCAGCAAGCTAGCCCGCTACTCCCTTGGGGAAGGGGATGTGCTACGCCGCGCTATGGGTAAAAAAGATGGCGCCCAGATGGCGAAGGAACGGGAGAAGTTTCGGCAAGGGGCTACCGAGAACGGAATTGACGAAGACACTTCCATGCGCATCTTCGATAAAATGGAGAAGTTTGCGTCTTACGGATTCAATAAATCGCACGCAGCAGCTTACGGATACCTCTCCTATGTGACAGCGTACATGAAAGCGAACTACCCCGGCGAATGGATGGCAGCGTTGATGACTTGCGATAGCGACGATATCACGAAGCTAGGGAAATTCATCCGCGAAGCGCAGTCGATGGGGCTAGAGATCCTCTCTCCCGATATCAACGAAGCGCAAGGGAATTTTATGGCGACCCAGCAAGGGATCCGCTTTGCCATGAACGGAATTAAAGGGGTTGGAGAGGGTGTCGTCGAAGCTATCGTTGCCGAACGGAAGAAGGGTGGTCGTTTCACTAGCCTGTATGACTTCATCAAACGTGTCGACGCAAAGAAAGTGGGCAAGAAAGCGACGGAGCAGTTGATCGATGCCGGAGCTTTTGACTTCACCGGTTGGTCGCGCGATCAGCTCCGCATGAGCGTCGAACCCATGTACAACGTAGCCATGAAAGAGCATCAAGACAACAGTCGAGGTGTGATGACATTCTTTTCGATGATCGGCGACGACACCGAAAAGAAATTTGCCGAGCCTCCCAAAGTTATTGGAAAGGGGACGTCAAAACTGGAGATCTTGTTAAAAGAGAAGCAGATTTTAGGGTTTTATTTGACCGGGCACCCCTTAGACCAGTACCGCGAAGTGTTGCAGCGGTTGTCGTGCGTGACGCTCGGCTATGTACACACCGCATCACACGATACCATCTTTCGAGCCGCCTTTATTTTGGAGAGTGTCGAAGCTCGTTTTTCGAATAAATCGCAGAAAAAATTTGCTATCACCACCATCAGCGATGGTATCGACACATTCGAGCTGCCCATCTGGCCTGAAATGTTTGAGCAAAAAGGGCACATCTTACGCGAGAATCAGCTTGTTTATGCCGTTTTACAGGTGGACACTTCACAAGACGATCCTCGGTTGTCGTGCAAGTGGATCGATGATTTGACTCAAGCCGACGAACAGATGATTCGGGATTGTGACGAAGCCTTTGATAAAGCGAAAGCACAAGCCGCGCGGTTTGCCGCAATGAAGGAGCGGGGAGCGAAGTCCGGAGAGAAAAAAAGCGACACCAAAGCTGCGCCAGTGAAAGAGGAGCTGCCGAAAAAAATGCATTTATCTTTGAAAGCGGATTTAACGCGCCACACGAGTATATTGAAGCTGAAAAATTTGTTCGAAGAGCATCGCGGGACATCGCCGATTCAAATCGATTTTCAAACACCGCAAGGGACGCTGGCATCGCTGCAAATTGATGCGCGCTGGGGCGTGCAAGACACCCCCGAGCTGCTAGACAAATTGAAAGCGTTGCCCTACGTCGAATCGGTGAAGCTGAACGTTAAGGGGTCCTAGTGCTTTCAAGCCAAGTCTTATAATCCATTTCGCAACGCTCAATAATGTAGCACTTGTTTTCTTTGTCAAAATAATGGCGAAAATAAGCAGGAGAAGAACCTGGTGAATACCAATATCTCCTATGATCGCCTAAATTAGCGCCTTCAAGAGAGTTTAAACCGAGCTTTGCTATTGCATTATCGATATTTACCACATCTTGTATCGGGTCACCAGTTTGATCAATGAAAATTTTATCTCCGATTTCTAATTTTGACCAGGCGGGAGGAGTAGGCGCAAATAATTTAGTGAAAAATTCTGTGATGGCTCTGAATAATTCGGAAAAAAAGTTAGGTTTTTTGATGACATGCGATGTGTGTGACACCAAAAAACCAGTTTCACTTGCTCCCGGTCCCGGTTTAAACATCGCCATTTTTTCTGTGGTTTCGTGGTTTCCTGATAAATTTCTCTGCGTTTCCGTTGTTGAGCCAACTTGTTCCCAGCCTTCGGGGATTCGAGATCCCGAACCACCGCCGTTATTTACTGATGACATATAATCACTCCTTTTTAACTATCCCGACTTCTTTATTATACATTATAATTGATTTGTTAAACGATAAATGCTTTTACAAGTTATTTATGTTGTAAACATCTAAATATCAGAATGTAATGGTCAGAATTTAACGCGGAGGCGCAGAGACGCAGGGACGCGGAGAAAATACAATAGTGGTTCTCATTGTTTAGATAAAATTCATTTTATGTTTTTTTATTAAATAAAAGACTCCGCGTCCCTGCGTCCCCGCGTCTCCGCGTTAGCCCGCCTCCTTCATTGGGGAAGGAATCAGGTTGCTATTATTCACTGGGTTATGATACCATCTCTAGTATTCAAAAAAAGGCTAACTCAATCATGTCTTCAAAAAAAAATATAAGAAATATTGCGATTATCGCTCACATCGACCACGGTAAAACTACCCTGCTGGATGCTTTGCTTAAACAATCCAACGTCTTCCGCGCGAATCAGCAGGTGGACGAGCGAGTGATGGACTCAAACGATCAAGAAAAAGAACGCGGCATCACCATCTTCGCAAAACACACTTCTGTTTACTTCAACGACTGCAAAATCAACATCATCGACACCCCCGGGCACGCTGACTTCTCCGGTGAAGTAGAACGCGTTCTGGGAATGGTTGACACCGTTCTCTTGTTAGTCGACGCGCAGGAAGGCCCTATGCCTCAAACGCGCTTCGTTCTTGCAAAATCGCTTAAAATGGGACTCAAACCTATCGTTGTTCTCAACAAAATCGACCGCCCACACGCAAACCCTGATCGCGTTTTAGACCTAACCTTCGACCTGTTTACAGAGCTCGGCGCTAACGATGACCAATTAGACTTCCGTTTCTGCTACGCTTCCGGTCTTAGCGGCTTTGCAATGCAGCAACTTGATGACCCTAGAACAGACATGCGTCCTCTTTTTGAATTGATCGTCGAAGCCGTTGCGCCTCCTCCAGGAGAAATCGAAAACCCATTCCTCATGCACGTTGCTTCCTGCTACTACGACGACTACGTCGGCCGTCAAGCTTGTGGCCGCATTATGGAAGGAAAAATTAAGAAGGGCGCGCAACTTGTTCACGTCGACACCGAAGGTGTTCAGAAGCGTGTGACGATTTCAAAAATTGAAGGTCACCACGGTCTGGAAAGAGTGGAAATGGAAGAAGCGACCGTCGGCGATATCGTCATCCTTTCAGGGGTTCCTGAAGTGATGATCGGCGACACACTCTGCGATCCAAGCAACATCATTCAGCTTCCTAAAATCCAATTGGACGAACCTACAGTTAGCGTCGACTTCCTGGTGAACAGCAGCCCGTTTGTGGGACGCAGCGGTAAGCACGTGACCATGAACAAAATCCGCGCTCGCCTCGAAAAAGAGAGACGCGCAAATATTTCTCTGAAAATCGAAGAATCCGCCGACGGCAGCGATAAGCTGACTGTGTCCGGACGAGGTGAACTTCACCTTGCGGTATTGATGGAAGCGATGCGTCGTGAAGACTACGAATTTAGCGTGTCGAAGCCTCGCGTTATCATGAAAGAGATCGACGGTGCGAAATGCGAACCAATCGAGCTTGTCAGCATCGAAGTTCCGTCTGAATACTCCGGCGGTGTCATCGAAGAGCTTTCTCGCCGTAAAGGGGAAATGCAACATCTGGATACCGACGAACACAACATCACACGTATGGAATTCCTTATCCCTACTCGTGGATTGATGGGGTACCGCAACGAATTCTTAACGGCGACACGTGGTTTGGGTATCTTGACTTCCGTGTTTGATAACTTCTCCCCCATGCGCGGAGCAATCCCGGGAAGAACTCGCGGAGTATTGGTCTCCATGTGCTCCGGAAAAACAAACGGCTACGCTTGCTTCAACTTGCAAGAGCGCTCCGTCTTGTTTGTGGCTCCCGGTGAAGATGTTTACGAAGGGATGGTTGTCGGGGAAAATTCTCGCGAAAACGATCTAGTCGTTAACGTGATCAAAGGGAAGCAATTGACAAACGTCCGCGCTTCCGGAAGTGATGAGAACATCATTTTGACACCTCCACGCCGATTCACATTGGAACAAGCGATCGACTACATCCAAGACGATGAGTTGATTGAAGTGACTCCAACTTCGATTCGGATGAGAAAGCGTTTCTTGACCGAAAACGAAAGAAAACAGGCGGATAGAAAAAAGGGATAATAGATAGAAGTACTTGAGTATATTTCCTTTAAAGACTATCCTTGTGCACACATTGCGAACCGGGTTTTAACTCGGTTCGCCTTAGATAGACCGGAGGCGTTTTGGATACCCAAAGAAATGATGACAGCGAAATTCTAGAAGATAGCATCACTTCCCCAGGGAACTTGATGGACTCCAAAACGAGTCATCTCGACGACGTTCTTCATGAAAAACTTGACGACGCCTTCCAGCAAGAAACTTCTCAAATTGTCTTGCACGATGTCGCACAAATCGCCTGCGAATACGACCCTATCGACTTAGCCTACGCCGTCACCAAATTACCCGCCGCCTCCCGCATCGTCGTTTACGACAACCTCCCAGACTTAAACGCAAAAATCACTTTTATGATCAATACCGGCTCCAGCACACGCGCGGCGATATTCCGCCAAATGGATGACGGAGAAGTCAGAGAAGTGATCGAAAAGATGCCTCCCGATGAAGCTGTTTGGGTGTTAGACGACATGTCCGACCGCCGCATCCGCCGCGTGTTGGATCTGTTGGAACCGGCGAAAGCTGCGCGCATCAAAGAGCTTCAAAAGCACGACCGTCACAGCGCGGGGCGTTTGATGACGAATGAATATTTTACATTTTCTGTCTCTACAAGCGTTGCGCAGGTCGCTGAAGCCGTGTTGACCAATCCCGGCATCGAGTTAACTCGCAGCGTCTTCATTCAGGACGAAGAGGGACGATTGGTCGGTCTTGTCACCGCGAGAAGTTTGATTATCAGCCCTCCTTATTTGACCATGGGGAAACTGATGCGAACAGTTCTCCATAAAGTCACCGTAGACACCTCCCGCGATGAAGTGGTCGACCTTGTCGAGCGGTACAAACTTCCAGAACTCCCCGTCGTGGACGATGAAGACCGTCAAGTCGGTGTGATCAACTACGAAGATGTCGTCGAAGCCCTCGAAGATATCGCCGACGAAACCATCGCCAGCATGGCGGGTACTGCGGAGGATGTCAGCGAGCACGAACCTATTTTGAAAAGATTTTTGTGGAGAGCTCCCTGGCTTCTTGTTACTCTGTGCGCAGGACTTGTCACTGCAACAGCGATGAATCACTTCAACGACCGCATCTGGTTCATTGTAGTTCCGTTTTTTGTTCCTTTGATCAATATGATGTCCGGCAATGTAGGCTTACAGTGCAGTACGATGCTTGTGCGTGCGATGTCTACAGGGGAGCTTTCAAGTGGATCCCGTCTGGATGCCTTGATAAAAGAGTTGGGAATCGGTTTATTAATCGGTTGCGTTTTTGGTGTACTGTGTGGCGTTGCCATTTACTTCATGAAAACTATGGGCGTCTACCACGTCACCATCGATCCTTTTGTTCTCGGAGCTACCGTCAGCTTCGGTCTCTTGGGTGCCTGCATGACAGCAACAACACTGGGAGCTTTCTCTCCGTTCTTCTTTGCTCGATTTGGAATCGACCCTGCAGTCGCTTCCGGACCTATCGTCACTTCATTTAATGATGTTCTCTCGACACTTATCTTTTTCATGATCGCTTGGGGAGTGCATTCAATCATAGGATAGTGAATGATGAAGTTGCGGGAAAAGCTGTCCTTAATAGCCACACGGATTGCTGTGTCGAAACAACAATTTGTCGAATTCCTGCTCGCAGTCACCACCTATTATAAAAACACCCGTTTTGCAAAAATCGACCTGTATTTGCTCTCCCGTTACTGGCTGAAAAACCCCTATCGCATCGCACGCCGCTTTTTGCAGGTGCGCGGTGACCGCGACCTCTATACCTATGGCGAGACGCCTCTGACGACGATGCACTTGATTGCTGTGAGAGCAGGAATTACTTCTGCTGATAACGTATTAGAGTTGGGCTGTGGAAGAGGGCGCACGTGCTTTTGGCTGAGAGAGTGGCTAGGGTGCGGTGTTGTGGGCATTGAACAGGTTCCTGCCTTTGTTGAAACCGCAAATGAAGTGAAAAACCGGTACGCTATTGACGGAGTTGATTTTGTTTTGGGAGATTATCTCGAAGCAGATTGGGGAAAGCCAAGTGTGATTTATCTATACGCATCCAATTTGGATGAGGGGACAATCGCATTGCTAGCTAAGAAGATTGCGGCTTTAAAAGAGCCGGTAAAGGTGATTTCGGTGTCGTTCCCTATTCCTGGGATGGCTGTGCAAAAGAAATTTGCGCTGCCCTTTACGTGGGGCGACGCGGAAGTCTTTGTTCAGTAGAGGGGGTAACCAGGCGAGTGTGGCTATTTCTGGTTGGAAGGAGGCGTGTCCTATGCCGCGGATGCGGCTA
>CAMFKA010000090.1 GCA_945957185.1 uncultured Chlamydiaceae bacterium
GCGTGTGGTAAAATTGTAAACAAAATAGAGCCGCGAATGCGGCGACAGGCTTCTGCGTGACCTTCTGCCGCCGCATTCGCGGCTCTGCATTAATATCATCGTTACCACACGCTTGCGCATGTGGCTACATGCTTTAGCCGCATCCGCGGCATAGGACACGCCTTATTCCAACCAGAAATAGCCACACTCGCCCAGGTTGGAGTGAGCACAGCGAACGGAAACCTGGGTAAAATCAAAATCCAATCTGAGCCCTGTAAAGGGCGACATAACCTCTTAAGTTGACATCTATACCGAAGAGAGCCCGTTTCAATTACAATTTTCCTTTCCCAAGAATATAACGTTTCTGATAACCTGTTTTGCACATCAATTTTGCAAAATAAGGAATTTGACAAAATGCACAATCATCCTCCCTGTAAAATATTTTTAGTGAGACACGGTGAGACGGAATGGAACGTCCAACAACGCCTTCAAGGCGAAAAAGATATCCCTTTAAATGAAAATGGCAAGCAACAAGCACGTTCTTTGCTAGAAAAATTTTCTCATGTCATCTTTGACGCTGCTTACTCTTCAGATCTCGAAAGAGCTTTTGAAACGGCAGAGATCGTTTTAAGCCGGCACCAAATCCCGATTCATAAAACTCGCGATCTGCGCGAAACAAAACTGGGACGCTGGGAAGGTGTCACCGTCACTGACTACAGACAATGGCTAAAAGAAAACAATCTCCTAAGCCAACATTTGGCTTTGCAGGAATTTGTCACACAAAAGATCGGCGATGATGTCGAAAGTGTTGCAGAAGTCTTCCAAAGAGCTTCCAACTTCATCCGCTCCCGCGCGCCACATCACGCCGGACAGACTGTCCTAATGACGGCACACGGCGGAGTGATTAACTCTATCATGAATCACTTGGAGTTTAAACAAGGACACCGCTGGAGAGCTTCCAACTGCGGATGGATTGAATTAGAGGTTCACGCAGACGGAACCATCCATATCCTCAACAAAAACGGTGTGGTGCAAACAGAAGAAGTTACGGTGCTCTAAGCTCCGAAGCAATCTCAGGCTGAGCGATCTCTCCGGCATCTAAGTCGAAGGATAGCTCATGCCGCATCCGGAAAATCCCGATGCTATTGATCACAAGCAACAATCCCCCTGAAATCGCCATCGCAGTTTGCGCTAAACCGACATCAATGTACGCGAAGAGTGGTAACACTACCGCCGCGTAACCAAAAAACACCCTTTGACCCCATTTTGGAGCAATAAACTGAGCACTTTTCGCACCAACACACATGTAAGCATTGATAGTAGCGTACCCAATAAGAGCCAAGAAGAACGGCATAAAGAGATGCATGTAAGGAAAATACATTCCCAATGCTGTCTGAACTAATTTTGCAGTCGGAATCGGCTGATTCCACACCCCTGTTGTCAAAATCAACATGATACTCGTTGTACAAACAAAAAATGTATCTGCAAAAATCTCAAAAATTACAAGCGATGCTTGTTTTTGCGGAGAGTGTGAACTGGTTTCACTGTGGATAACAGAAGCGTATCCCACGCCAACGTCTCCGGTATAACATCCTCGACGCACCCCTTGCGATACAGTAGCAATCAACGTTCCCGTAAAGCCCCCTAACGCTGCACTTCCGGTAAATGCTGCCGTAAACACCTGTTGGAAAATATAAGGCACTTCGGAAACGTTTTGAAGCAACACCCAAGTCCCCATCCCCACGTACGTGATGACGAAAAACGGAATGATAGCGCTGGAGATAGCCCCCACGCGATTAACACCCCCGACGGAAGCGAAGAGGATCATCACTAAAAATGTCCCAATCACCCACTCTTTAGGCAAATCCCAGTTGTCGGCAATCGTATTTGTCACAATGCTAAATTGAAACACTTCGACTCCGTAAAAACAGAGGAGCAATGCCACCGTTACCGGCACCCAAGAGGATTTAAACGTCTGCTGCAAAAAGTACATCGGTCCGCCTGTATAGCGACCGTTGGCATCTTGAACGCGGTATTTTACGCCCAAATACACTTCCGAATATTTCACAATAGTTCCAGCACAAGCCGTCACCCAAATCCAAAACAACGCTCCCGGACCACCAATCTGAACGGCAGTACAAATTCCAACAATGTTACCCACACCGACACATCCCCCGACGCAAGCAAAAAATGCGCGAATCGGCGAAACGCCGTGGCTATCTTTTTCATCACTGGACATGAAGTTGGAAAAAGTGCGTAAAACGGTGGGCAGTTTACGGAATTGCACAAAATTGGAAGCAAAAGAGAGATACAATCCCAGAAGAAGTACCGTTGGAACACCTACGTATCCCCACCAAAAATCTTCAAAACTTGTGAGCACTGATGAAATTAATTCGAACATTGTGATTCTTTTTTAAATAGTTAAATCAAATTATATCATAAAAATTTGTATTGAGTCAAGCAATATCATTGAGAGCTAGAAATTGATTTTTCCAATAATACTTATCGAGCAAACCCTCTGTAGACCTACCTGTAAGCATAAATGCCAAGTAAAGCGCTTCGACAGATGCCAACCCCTCTTCAGGATTTGGGCACTCCGTCTGAACCCTAGGATACGCCGTTCGATAACGACGTGGAAGCGTGCGCTTCGGAAGAGTAATCTCTTTGTCAATCGCTCCGCACATCTGGGCAGCATACCTCCAGGTTGCATCGACAAGCAGCAATCCCGACTCAGCATCCTTTTCGGAAAGTTCCTCCCCTTCCATCGCCAACATGACATACCCCTGCAAATCGGGCATTTTCACTAAAGGGTAACGAAAAAATTGAAAATCGCTCCTCTCCTCTAATCCGCGGAGAGAACATTTTTTTAGATTCTCTTTACGGTGACGAATGACGATGGTTGGAAGTTTCATTTGCAACATTTGACTAAATTTGGTTAGGATTGAGTCCACGGAAATATAGAATAAAGCAAACCGAAAAAATATACCAGGAAATCAACGATGAAAAAATTTTTATCTTCCTTGATTGTGCTGTGTTGTCTGTCCTTCAACGTTGTCCACGGGGACAATATCCGTTGGCTTGATGATTACGAGCAAGCCAGTAACGAATCCAAAGCCACCTCAAAACCAATTTTCCTTCTCTTTACAGGAACAGGTTGGTGCGCTTATTGCGATAAACTAGAAGAAGAAGTGCTCACTACGTCAGATTTTTCTCGTAACGCCGGCGATAAATTCATTTTCGTCAAAGTCAACTACCCTATCCCCGACAATCTCTCCCCAAAACTCGCCGCTCAACATAAACAACTCCAAGAAAAGTTTGAAATCCGCGGATTTCCAACAGTTATTTTGGTGGACCCGCAAGGGAAAAAGATCGGTAACACGGGATACCGCTCCGGCGGAGGCCTTGGCTATGCACAACACCTGCAAAAAATCATTCAAGACTACAACGGCTACAAAAGCAGCATGCAAAATGTAGAAAAGCAACCCCAAACTGGGGCGACTTTGAAACAGCTCTTTGACAAATCGAAAGAGTTGCATCTGGATAACGACACAAACCTAATCGTAAGATTAGGTTTGCAGTCCGACGAAAAACTCTTCTTCATGATGGAAAGGTACCGCTTCTACGCGAATGAAGGGATGATCCACGAAACCGACGCAAAAGCCCTCAGACGCCAGCTCGTCGAATCCGACCTCGACAACGCCAACCACACCCACTACCAATTAGCCGTCATCGATTTTGAAGCTTTCTCGGAAGAGATGGATAAAGAAGACTACAGCGCCGATATCGCCGTTGCCCCCCTTGCCGACTACATTCAAAAGTTTGGCAAAAAAGACCCCGAAAACCTCTGGAAACTCCACATGATCATCTCTCAAGTCTACCTAGACAAAAATGAGCTAGGAAAAGCCCTCAAACACGCTCAAGAATCCCAAAGAGCCTCCCCTCCCTCGGCCGAGCCGGACATCGCCGCCGCAGTTAAAGGTCTCGAGCAAATGATCGCTCGTTAGATTAAATTTTTAATTTAATATCAAATCATTTTCACTTGTTTTCTATGAGCACATCTGCTATAATTGCTCCTTAATTAAAATAGGGAGAATAGAATGTGCACACCTCTAAAATTGAATACCAATGATCCTATTACGGGAGAACTAACATCCGGCTTAACCTCTCTTGCAGCTCTCAAATTAAAGTATGAAAACCAGCCGACAATGCAAAAAGTGAAAGCCTATGCACTCATCGCTTTTGGAATCTTCACTGCCGGATTTGCTGTAGGATTACTCCTCTTTCTTACATTTTCCGCTTCCCCTCTCATCTGCACAGGAGCGTCTGCAGGAATTTTTTGGGGCATCTTATCAAAAGAATGTGACAAATTAAGAGTCTGCAATCAAGTCGCCGAAGCTTGCAGCAAAAAATTGTCAACTACAACACTGTTTAGCGACGTAAAGCAAGTAAACGATCTGCTTGCAGTACCCGAAGAAAAGATCTCACATCCAATAATAAAGGGAACTTTTGCAGAAACCAATAGACGTTTTGTCGCATTAGCTATTGAAGAAGTTAAAACAGGAAAGATCCATATTGAAGTCTTGACTCAAACAAATAGTGCAGTTTGGGAAGTGAAAGCCAAAAAATACAAAGTTTTTGATCCAGGATCTTTTGGAATTGTAGAGGGTCATTTTACTCTGCTTAAACGACTTGTCGATGGTGAAATCATCAAAAAAGCAAACGGAGATGAATTCCAACTGGCCTTGCTTCCACCGCGTGATCTTGTTGAGACGCTCAACTAGAACGTAAACTGCGAACCCAGCGTAGCGACTTTAGCCTGGTTTGTTGATCTCATATAAAACTGGAACAAGAAGAAAACATCCAACGTATAATCCTTGTGGATTTGAAACGTCAAATTAATCGGCGTCAGTCTATCTTCGAAGATTTCATGAGTATTAAAATCATAAAACACTTCATTGATAATGCTGTACGCCGTTAACGTCCCCCACCCTTCCACGGGAATCATTAGCTGAGCCCTTTGCCTAAATCGATACTGTCGCTCCAAGTTATGCTGCTCTTGCTTGATTTCAAATCGATTGCGCGTCAAAATCTTCGCATTTTTGGGGAGATCAAAATCTCTATTTCCCTCAAACTCAAAGCGATGCTCCCATTTCCAGGGGGACTTAGGTTGCACTGCCCGCCTATGATAGTAAGTGTAGTGAGCTTCCAATCGAAAATGTGGCGACACATTGTAAGCGAGCTGTTCGCTCAGCAACAAAAACCGACAATTTTGCATGTGATTTTGAGTGCGGTACTCGGCATAAATCCTGGAAGTCCAGGGACCGTAATGAAATGTGGTCCACTGCATCCTTTGCCAATATTCTGAATACCAATTGTTTGCGTCGACTTTGGACGTCGCGCTACACAACATCAACAGCACCATCACGATTGGTACAATTTTCGCTTTTACCTTCATGACATTTATCTATACCGAAAATCCTGTTTATTCTGATCGCAAAATCGAAATATGAGGGTCAACGGAAATGATTTGATAGAATCTTCTAATTGGTTATCCTGAAGCTTACCCTACTGCTTTAAAAAGGAGCCCTTCATGCAGCAATTTCGCTTTCATCTGATTTTTGCGCTTCTCCTCCTTTCGCCGCTCCTCTCTTTTGCTGCGGACACGGTAGAGCCCCCACCACAAAAGGACGAAGCGGTTTCCACAAAACATCAAATCACTCTTGATGGCGCAGCCCTCGACTACACCGCGACTGCAGGAAACTACGTTCTTAAAGATGATAAAGGGGCTCCAAAAGGAAGCATCTTTTACATTAGCTACACCAAAGACAACTCAGCAAACGCGTCCGACCGTCCCATCACTTTTTGTTTTAATGGAGGACCCGGCTCCTCCTCGATTTGGTTGCATATGGGAGCGTTTGGGCCCAAGAGAGTATTTCTGACTGACGAAGGCACTGCCACTCCTCCCTACACGACAGTAGACAACGAATACAGCATCCTAGACCTAACAGACCTAGTGTTCATCGATCCCATCTCCACAGGGTACAGCCGCCCAGCTCCCGGGGAAGACGCCAAGCAATTTCACGGCGTAGAAGAAGATGTGAAATGGATGGCAGAATTTATTCGACTATTTGTGACCCGTCAGCAGCGTTGGGACTCGCCAAAGTACGTTGCCGGAGAAAGTTACGGCGGAACACGTGCGGCAGTGCTTTCGAAATATCTGCAAGAAACGATGAATATGGATCTTAGCGGAGTGTTATTGATCTCTCCGGTGCTAGATTTCAACACGCATCAAAGTGGCAACACCCCTACAGACTTGAGCTTTGCGTTATGTGTACCATCATTTACCGCAGCAGCGCATTACCATAAAAAGATCGACACAAGCGAGCCCCTTGAAGTGGTTCTCAAGCGATCTCAAGAATTTGCTCTCGGAGCCTACTCTCTAGCGCTCCTGCAGGGCTCTGAGCTCCCAAAAGAAAAGTTTCAAGCGGTAGCAAAAGAGCTATCTTCACTCATTGGAATCCCTCAAGAGTATATTGAAAGAGCGAATCTACGCGTGCACTACCTTAGATTTATCAAAGAACTTTTACGCTCCTCGGAGCGTATTATAGGGCGTTTTGACAGCAGGTACACCGGTTTCGACAGCGACCTTTGTGGAAGTTATCCCGAATCGGACCCCAGCCTGGACTTGGTCATAGGACCTTATACCGCGACATTTTACGAATATGTCGCGCACAATCTGCAGTGGAATAAGGACGATCAGTACAAAGTATTGATCGACGTATCGCCGTGGAATTGGGGGAAGTCATCGACGCAGTCATTAAATGTTTCTGAAGAGCTTCGGGAGGCGCTTTCTCGCAATCCCAACCTCAAGCTTTTTGTTGCTGCAGGTCTTTACGATCTTGCAACCCCTTACTATGCCACGCATTACAACATTACGCACTTGAATCCGAACCTTCCGAACAGCATTGAAGAGCACTTTTACAATGCTGGACACATGATGTATACTTACAAACCGGCTCTTATCCAGTTAAAAGGTGACATTCGCAATTTTTACCAATATTCCAAAATTCCTCTTGCTTCGGATTCGATCCCTTGATATGCTAAGTTATCGTAATAGGGGGCAATAGCTCAGTTGGTTAGAGCAGCGGACTCATAATCCGTTGGTCGCAGGTTCAAGTCCTCCTTGCCCCATTTATCTAAGCTGTTAGATAACAGTCATTTTCGTTCTGGCGTAATGTTCTTTTCTCAACAAGAAAGACATTATGTCAGGATGCCACCCCTTTTGCGATGTTTGCAGCTCAATAGTGCTTAATCTCGGTTGATTCCTGCTAAAATAATGTGCAAAACATCGTAAATCGTGATATAAGGTTTTCAATATTTTTGACGTAGACGGACAAAACTCATGCACGTCCTAACTCTAAAAAGAAATGGATTATGAACATTAATAAGCTTTTCTCTAGTCAAGCAAAGGCATGCTTTTTCAGTATTTTTATACTATGGTCTTTTCATGGAACCAGTTTTGCTAATCATTCAGCAACCCAAGAACGTAAAACTTTCATTGTCACTGGAGCCTCTGGTGAATTGGGAGGCGCAACCGCTAGACTACTGGCTCATGACTATGATTTGATTTTAACTGGAAGAAGTCTTAACAAACTAAAAAATCTACAAGAAGAATTGAAAGCAGGAAATTCAGGCCATTATCAAATATGCTCCCTGGATTTCATAGATCACTCATCTAGAGAAAATTTTAACATTTACTTAAAACAAACTGATTCACAGGTTGCAGGAATCGTTTTGATTGCTCCAAGACCACAATTTTATGGAAAAGCTCTGATACAAGACGAAAATGTTTGGCTAGAAGTATTTCAAAATACATTTACTGGCCCTATGGAAGCTTTAAAAATCATGCTACCGTATTTAACTAACCCTAGTAAAATTGTTGTGATTTCTGGCACTACTTCAGTTCAATTACAACCTGAATACGGCCCCTCTTGCGTTATCCGTAGGATGTGGACTACTTATACAAAAGCTCTATCTCATCAATTAGGTCCTCAAGGAATTAGCGTCAATACTCTTTCACCAGGAGTTGTTTTGACTAATTTTCATGAAGAAAGAATTCAAAAAAAAGCTAATGACAGTGGATTGAGTTATGAAGAGCAAATGGAAAAAGAAGTCGCTAACATTCCTCTGCATCGCCATGCAAAGCCGCAGGAAGTTGCTCAAACAATTAAATTTCTTCTTTCTGAGCAATCAGATTTTATTAATGGCGTTAACTTGATTCTAGATGGTGGATTTACTGTAAGCTATTAGGAGAGAAAATGTTAAAAAACGCAAGTTAGGAAATCAAGGTCTTGAAGTTTCAGAATTAGGGCTGGGTTGTATGGGCATGAGCCAATCCTATGGCAACCCTAATGAAAAGGGCCGGACCTGCGTAACTGAATAACTTGTGTGTGATGAAGGTCAGATCTTGTTA
>CAMFKA010000091.1 GCA_945957185.1 uncultured Chlamydiaceae bacterium
TTAGACTTTTGTGATTTATATGTCGATGCTGCAAGGTAAAATCATCACCCGAACCCTGGGCTAAATTCCATAACCCCTTTTAGGGGTTGAAGGGAACCTAAATATGAGAACATAAAGCTCCAGATCTTTACGTAAGATGTTAAAACTAAGATACATAAGATTATTTACTGGGGAGTGGTGCAAAAAATTGACTCAAATCTATAATAAACAAAGCTGTACGACCACACCCAAAACAAAATATTTTCCCTGCGAAAACAAAGCAAACAATTATTTTTAATTGACTCTTTTATAAATGTTGTGTTAACTTATATGTAAATTCAACATCCTTGACGGAGGTTTATGTCTACCTTTATTAGCTCAATATTCGGGAAAAAAACTACTGCATCAGCACCTATCGCTTCCCCTAAACAATCAGGCCCTAGCCATTCCGCTGCTTCAGTCATTGCTCGTACTGCAATCGCTACCCCTGCTCCCTCAACAATTATGGCCCCAACACCCAGAATCGTTGCCCCAGCTCCCAAATCTCCAACACGCGAACTCGTTGAAGCCCTAGCAGCTTATAAAATTATCGACATGGACCCAAATAAGCTCGAACCAATGTTCGTTGCGAACAAAGGCTCTGAACACATGAGATTGAATAAGGTGGAAGGCCGAGTCGATTTGCTGGGCCCAAGAGGTCTTCTTTTAATCGGCCAGCTTATCGCACACTTTAAAATTACAGAAGTAAAAGGTGAAGCCTTAGATCGCCGCATTGGTTACTTAGGCGATCAAGCTGAATTCAATTCATTGCTTCGAGGATTTGCTGTTGATTTGATGAGTCAACAGATTAAGTTCGTCTAACCAGCTAGTAAAATTAACTGCGAAATCTACGCTCTTGAGAAATGCGATCATTCTTTTCAAGAGCGTATTTTTTATCCAGAGTTTGATGGATGTCTTCTACATCACTTTTCATTTCCAAATACAATCCTTCTATTTTACGCTCTTGAACGGCATTTAAAGCTCTAATCAACTTTCGATTGTACTCGTGAACGTGTTCTTGCTTTTTTTTAATTTCGTCTACAGCAGGCGTCGATTTATCGTCTGAACGATTCGAATTTCTCTTTGAAGACGGATCGTTGTTAAGTGAAGGTTTATTTTCTTGTGCGTTACTCTCGTTTTGTCTATTAGCCAATAGGCGGTCGTGAATGGCTTGATGCAAATCATGCATAAACTCTTTTGACACTGCAACATCAATCAAAGTTCTTTCCGGTTCATCTACACGATTTGAGTTTTCATCAAAATACTGAACTTCAGAATTTGCAATACGTTCCAGTAAATCTTCTTCACCAACGCGAAATCCAACTCCATTATTCAACACAATCTCAACAGCGCAAGCGTTCTTAGCTTGAAGATTTTCTGGGGTGATAGGTCTAGCCTCAACCACGTCTCCAACCTGAGTCAAAGCGTGCAGGCTTTTATACTCATTGTAATTAACCGCATCCAAAATTGCTGATTTGATTTCTTCTGTAGAAGCAACACGATCGGTTTTTACAATCGAGTCAATATGGTTGACTAAGCCTTCTCCAAACTTGGGTGTTTCTGTGATGTGATTTTTTTGTAGTGTTGTACGAACGATTTCATTGCATCTTGCTTGAAGTTCATTCACTGGTGATGTGCCTTGTGCCGTTTCAGGGTTCTGCGTCACTTGCGCTAACGCCGCAAACGAAAACCTTTGTACTTGACCGCTCATAACACTCCTTAATTTACTAGAAATGTAGTACACCTTTCTAATTCAATTATCGGTGTTATGAGCGTAAATTTTCAAATTAAAAATTTATTAAGACGCAAACCAACATAAATAAAACATTACTTCTTGGAAGCCAATGCTTTACGAACGCCCGCCCCGTACTCGGCATGCACTTTGTCAAATAGTCCGATCTGCCGGTCCACTATATTTTGCGGAACTCCCTGCATGGCATCGGCGATGTTGCTGAACAACCGAGCCCGCTGCTCGGCGTTAAACAACTCGAACAACGCCCGCGGCTGCCCAAAATCGTCGTTCCCTTCGCGATGGTCATACCTCGCTGCATCCCCCGATATCTTCAGCGGAGGCTCCAAAAACTCACGGTTTTCTACCGCCCCTCCCATCGAGTTGGGTTCGTAGTACGCATCGACATTCCCACTTTTTTGTCCAAAAAAGTTCATTTTGCCGTCTTTGTGGTAGTGATGCACAGGGCACTTGGGCGCGTTCACGGGTAATGCTTCGTAGTGCGTGCCCAAGCGGTACCGATGGGCATCTGCATACGAAAACACCCTCGCTTGCAGCATTTTATCAGGGGAAAAACTAACACCCGGCACTACATTCGATGGAGAAAAAGCCAGCTGCTCGATCTCCATAAAATAATTCTCGGGGTTGCGGTTCAGCTCAAAATATCCCACATCAATGACGGGATAATCGCCGTGAGGCCACACTTTCGTCAAATCAAAGGGGTTGTACTTGGTCTTCAATGCGTCCTCTTCCGGCATGATCTGCACTTGCATTTTCCATCTGGGAAATTGCTTGCTTTCAATGGCTCCGTATAGGGCTCTTTGAAAGCTTTCTCTATCGTGCCCTACCACTTTTTCGGCTTCGGCATTGGTGTGAAACTTGTGCCCTTGCACGGTTTTAAAGTGAAATTTCACCCAAAATCTCTCCCCTTTCTCGTTCCAAAAGCTGTAGGTGTGCGATCCGTATCCATTCATATGCATGGGGGAAATGGGTAGTCCACGATCCGACATCAAGATCGTCACTTGATGCAACGACTCGGGACTCAGCGACCAAAAATCCCACATCGCTGTGGGGGATCTCATGTTGGTCTTTGGGTGTCGTTTTTGGGTGTGGATAAAGTCGGGAAATTTATACGGATCCCTCACAAAAAACACGGGGGTGTTGTTTCCTACTAAATCCCAGTTCCCCTCTTCGGTGTAAAATTTTAACGCAAATCCCCTCACATCGCGTTCTGCGTCGGCGGCGCCTAACTCTCCGGCTACTGTGGAAAACCGCGCAATCATGGGGGTGACGGCTCCGGGTTGCAACGCTTTTGCTCGGGTGTACTTCGAGAGATCCCCTGTGATGGTCAAGGTGCCGTGCGCTCCCCACCCTTTGGCGTGTACGGGTCTTTCGGGGATCCTTTCACGATTCTGATGTGCCAATTTTTCCAATAAAATATAATCCTGCAGCAACACAGGACCTCTGGGTCCGGCTGTAAGGGAATTCTGATTGTCTGCTACGGGGGCTCCGGCTGTTGTCGTCAGCTGCGGTCTTTCTTTTTCGCTCATAATTCTTCTCCGATTCCATTAAATTTTTTTGTTGTCATCATGACCGCAAACCACATTTTTCGCAACAAACATCCTGTTGTCAAAAAACTGGCTTTGCTGTTAAACCTCTAAGGTATGGATAGTCAAACTTTTCTTTTACAACTTGTTCTGATATTGTCGTTTGCGCGGATCTTCGGAGACCTTGCCATTCGATTGAAAGCTCCGGCGGTGATCGGAGAACTCCTGGCCGGCGTCATCATAGGCCCTAGCGTATTCAACATTGTACAACCGTCGGATCCGATTTTGCTGCTCGCTCAGATCGGGATCATCCTCCTGCTTTTTGAAGTAGGTCTCGAAACCGACGTAGGCAAACTTGTCGGCGCAGGAGGCAAAGCCTTCCTGGTTGCTGCGGTGGGGGTGTTGGCTCCGTTTGGTTTAGGATTTGCTCTTAGCTATTACGCTTTCGGGTTCACTCTTCTTCCTAGCTTATTTGTGGCCAGCACTTTGACGGCGACAAGCATTGGTATTACTCTACGGGTCCTTGCCGACCTCAAGAGACAGTCGAGTCCGGAGGCTCAAATCATCCTGGGAGCTGCCGTCATCGATGATGTGATCGGCATCATCCTTCTCTCCCTGCTCTATGAATTCACAACTAGCGGAGAAGTCGCCTGGATGAATGCCGGCAGAGTGCTTGTTTTTATTGTTATTTTCTTTGTGTTGGCGCCCATTTTAGCAAAAGCCGCTTCGACAATTATCAAAAAATGGGGCGACAAAAACGAAAATCCGGGACTTATTCCTACGATGATTGTGTCGTTGATTTTGATGTTTGCTTGGACAGCGCATCAGTTGGGAGCGCCGGAGTTGCTAGGTGGATTCGCCGCAGGCTTGGCGCTATCGAGACAATTTTTCATCCCTTTCGGAGCCTTTCTTCATGAATCGGAAGATTTCAGTCACCGAGTCGAAAAACAGATGAAACCAATCGTGCATCTGTTTACTCCGATTTTCTTTGTGGCAATCGGGCTGTCGCTGAATCTGCGTTTGATCGATTGGAGCTCAACAACGTTATGGCTGATGACGGGATCGCTTTTAGTCGTCGCGGTGATAGGAAAACTACTATCAGGATTGGCGCTATGGAAAGACTCTCGTTTCATCAAAATCGCAGTAGGGATTTCGATGATTCCTCGAGGTGAGGTAGGGCTGATCTTCGCAGATGTGGGCAAGCAGTCTCAGGTTTTTGATGCCACTCTTTACGCTGTGCTTATTTTAGTTATCGCCGTGACTACTCTATGCGCGCCTTTTGCATTGCGGTACTGGTATAAAGATGCTAAATAGCCGAGATCTTTATACCGTCTCTTGCATTACTTTCTGAAATTGTGGGTCGTTGCGGATAGCGTCAAACTCGTCGCGCTTTAACACATCTTTCAAATCGGTGAGACCTTCTCGCTCCGCGCATTGCAGCCAACCGACGCTAGAGCGTGCATCCCCTAAACGCGCATGCGCAAAAGCGTTCAAGAGCGCAGTGGAGGATTGAGGATCTTCTCTAAATACTTTGTTGCCAAGGACGATGGTTTGATGCAAGTCGCCTTTTTTGTACGTCAAATCATGCAGCACTAGCAGCGCTTCCGGGCTTAGCTCCCCTTCGATAGAGGTCAGCAGTTGGTACGCTTCATCGGATCTGCCTTGGTGGTCAAGCACTTCAGCAAGCAGTTCTGTTGCCACTTGATGGATAATCCCCTTTTGCGCTTTGTCGCGGATGCCGATCAACCCTAATTTAGCAGTTTCTAAATCCCCTTCCTGAATTTGGTGTTGAGCGAGCTGCAGCTCCTCTTTCAAATCCTCTTTCGTGTCTGTGTCGGAGATTTCCAAAGTGCTGTACCAGGCTTTATAGCTTTCATAGGTGAACAGCAAAAAGATCGCTGCCAAGAAAATTTGCTGTTCCCACAGAAACAGGCCGCTCAACGCTCCGGCAATGATCATGCTGACAAAAAGCGAAAATTTAACTCCCTGGATGCCAAAAATTGACTCCAGAATGATACGAAAGAGTTTTCCTCCATCCATCGGATAGACAGGAATCAAATTAAGGATTGTCCAATAAAAATTCACCCATACCGATGCCTGTAGCATGTACACAACGCCATAGGGAGCGGCGTTTCCGAACGCGAACAACAGAAAAGATGAAATCAAAAAAAGAGCAAACCCTGCTAAGGGTCCGTTGAGGACGATTAAAAACTCTTTCAAAGCGGATATATTACCACCTCTGCGGTATGTAGCGCCTCCCATGCCCATCAGTTCGATATGGGTCTGCTGACCAAACGTTTTGGCGGTGAGGGCGTGCCCGAATTCGTGTATCAGAATCGAAGCAAAAATAACAATCATCCACAGCACTGTATCGACGATGTCTTGATTGCTGCTCAACCACCCAATCCCGAACGCCATAATCCAGAAGATAGGGTGAATCGAAACTGGTATAGAGCCGGGAATTGTGATCATAATTTCATCGCCTTTTTGATAGCGAGGCCCATGTCTGCCGGAGATTCGGCAACGGTGACGCCTGCATTTTTTAAAGCTTTCATTTTATCTTGTGCCGTTCCTTTTCCGCTAGAAATGATTGCGCCGGCGTGCCCCATGCGTCGACCTTCCGGAGCAGTTTTTCCTGCGATAAATGCCGCTACAGGCTTTGTGCAGTTCTTCTTTATCCACTCTGCAGCCCGCTCTTCCGCGTCGCCACCGATCTCACCAATCATCAAAATCCCCTTGGTTTCGGGGTCTTTTTCGAACAATTCGAGAACATCAATAAAGTCTGTGCCGTTTAAGGGGTCTCCACCGATTCCCACGCAAGACGACTGTCCCAATCCCAGCTGTGACGTCTGCCAAACAGCTTCGTAAGTGAGCGTTCCCGAACGGGAAACGATCCCGATATTCCCCTTTTTGTGGATGTATCCGGGCATAATTCCAATTTTGCACTCCCCCGGAGTGATGATGCCTGGGCAGTTAGGTCCGATCAAACGGCTAGTTTTGCTGTTTCGCATCACTTGGGTGACCTCTAACATATCGCGGACAGGTATCCCTTCCGTGATGCACACTATCAAAGGGATGCCGGCCTCTTCGGCCTCTAAAATCGCTTCCGCAGCAAATGGAGGAGGTACAAAAATCATTGTCGCGTCGCAATGGGTCGCTTTTTTCGCTTCGGCAACGGTATCGAAAATGGGAACACCCAAAATCGTTTGCCCCCCTTTGCCGGGAGTCACGCCCCCCACAAATTTGCTACCGTACTGCAGGCATTGCTCGGTGTGGAACTGTCCGGAATGGCCTGTAATCCCTTGGGTGATCACTTTCGTATTTTTATTGATCAGAATAGCCATGATTACTTTCCTCCGTGTTCTGCTGCGGCTTTGACAATTTTCTGTGCGGCATCGGTTAAATCTTTAGCGATGACGATATTGAGCTTTGATTCGGCTAAAAGACGCTTTCCTTCGTCTACGTTCGTTCCCTCCATTCGCACAACCAAAGGAACTTTTAGCAGCAGTTCACCTGCAGCAGCAATGATCCCTGCTGCCAAGGTACCACAATTCATAATGCCACCGAAAATATTCACCAAAATTGCTTTCACTTTCGGATCCGACAAGATGATTTTGAACCCTTCCGCCACTTTCTCTTTCGAGGCGCCCCCTCCCACATCGAGGAAGTTCGCAGGGTGACCACCGTGGTGGTGGATGATATCCATCGTCGCCATCGCCAAACCCGCACCGTTGACCATGCAGCCAATATCGCCATCGAGAGCGATGTAAGCGAGGTCAAATTCTTTTGCTTGAGCTTCCGATGGTGACACCTGAGTGAAATCGTAGTACTGATTGATCTCGGGCTGTCTGTACAAGGCGTTCTCGTCGACACTAAGCTTTGCATCCAAAGCCAATAACGCTCCGTCAGCAGTTTCGACGAGAGGATTGATCTCCAATAAAGACGCATCGGTTTCCACAAAAGCCTTTGCAAGACCGGCAACAAGTTTTTTTCCTTGTTTGAGAGTTTCTCCCGACCATCCCATAAATTTACACACCTGCAGCAGTTGGTACTGGCGTAGCTTGCCGCTTAGTGAGATTGGCATCACCAAAATTTTTTCCGGAGTCTTTGCCGCGATCTCTTCGATTTCCATTCCTCCTTCCGGAGAGGCAATCAAAATGGCGCGTGCGTTGGGACGATCGATAATAGCGCCCAGATAGTACTCTTTTTTGTAGTCGATCAAAGGGGAAATCAGAATTTGGTGAGCAACAACTCCCTGCGGGCCAGTTTGATTGTTGACGATCTTCATTCCCAGCAACTGAGAGGCATATTTTTCCGCCTCTTCACGGCTCTTGGCTAATTTAACACCTCCGGCCTTCCCCCGGCCGCCTGCATGAACCTGCACTTTTAAAACCGCTTTGTCGATATGGAGTCGATCTAAAATTTCTTTCACTTGGTTCAATGAGGATGCCACCTCAAAAGCAGGGACAGAAATCCCATATTTCATTAAAATCTCTTTTGCCTGGAACTCATGCGTGTTCATAATTCCCCTTTTGATTACACTAGTAATTCCTAAATAACAGATTAAAAAAGTTTTGACCATGATTTTTAAATTCTTGAAGACCAGTTACGATAAAATCTCCCAAGCGCTCTCGAAAACAGGAGAAGCTTTCAGCAACAAACTGCGTTCGCTGTTCTCGAAGGGAATCGACGAAAACACCCTAGAGGAGCTAGAGAAATTGCTCTACGAAGCCGACGTAGGAGTTCAAACCGCCGTCGATCTCACCAACCACATC
>CAMFKA010000092.1 GCA_945957185.1 uncultured Chlamydiaceae bacterium
TGATGAATTCATCAGTCGCCCTTGAAGGGCTCTAAAATAAGATTCGTCTAACCCACAGCTCCTACGTCGCAGTGGGCTATAAAATCAGTCGCGCTCGCGCTCTAGCTGCAATTTTCCTTAACTTGACGACATTGGAGCACGGGCAGGAGATTATCGTAATTCACCGCAAAAAAAAGCGGCACCCCCATCGCTGGGGGTGCCGCTTTCGGATCACTGAATCGAGCAACGATTAGGTTGCAGGAACAGCTTTCGCTTCTTCTTTGCTAACAGCAACTGCTTCTGCAGGTTCTGCTGACGTTTTCTTCTCTGTAAGGTCGAGAAAACGCTTGCTCAATCCGAATACGGACAAGATCCACAAGAACACTACACCAACTGCAATCGGTGCAATGATTGGAACGAGTTGGTACAGCGCGCTTCCGGAGAATGCTGTCAACAAGCCCATTTGGATGTAAGAGCCGAGAGATTTACCACCGCGTCCGCCGATAACGTCCACTGCAGCTTTCCCTTTAACTTTGAGTTCCGGATCCAAAGGAATGTAAGCCATCTCTTTAGTCGGGTCGAAGAGGGAGTATTTCACAGCTTTACCAAACGCGTTCACGAACAGTCCAAGACCAACCGCAAAGACGATCAGCTCTTTGCTGATGATGTCTTGACGGAGAGCTTCGATAATGCTCATGTTGTCTGTCAACAGGCTGTTGTTGTAGTAGATCACTCCGAAGAATGTCAAAATACCGGTGATCAAAACAGCAGGTGTGATCAAGGCGCAAGTTCTCCAGCTGAACGAACGGAGGAGGTTGCTACCGATCAACATCAACAATACAGCGATACCGCCGGTAACAGTGGAAAGACCACCCATCACGCGGTTGTACTCAACTTCTGTTGGGTAAGCGATTTTGATTTGCCCTTTCCATACCCCTTCAAACAAGTTGATGGATACGCCGTACGCAAGAACGAGCATCGCGATCAAACCAAGGTAAGGAGATTGGAGGATGTATTTGAAGCTTTCTGCCATAGAAAGTTTTGGCTTTTTCTTCTTTGTCTCGCCCATTGCTTCCGGATTGTAGTAACGGATGTCGGTAAGAACTTGACGGTTCATCCAGTAGAATGTGGAAAGAAGGATGATACCAGCAACGATGACGAATGCCATCAGGTACTTCAGCATCAAACCGGTAGACTCAGCACGGCCGAGGCCCATGTTGTGAATCATTTCAGAAACGTAGATGATAGAAGGACCGGAAAGGAGCAATCCGAAGTTACCGAGGAACCCGAACATACCGTAGAAACGGCGAGCTTCTTTAACTGGTGTAATCGCGTTAGCGAACTGCCAGAAGAGCAGAGACAATACAGCGCTTCCCCAAAGTTCGGAGAGGATGTAGAACAATGTGTAAGTCCAGTTTCCTACGAGAGGAATAATCCATGTCAGCGCAGGGTATGCAGCCTGGTAAGACTGAATAGTGCTGAGGCTCATGTGGAGAGATTCCACATGTGGGTAAATGAAGTAAGGGTACAATCCGAAGAAGACCAAGAATGGCAACGCTGTAACGTAGAAAAGCCCTTCACGATTGAATAAGTTAGCTGCTTTGGTGTAAAGGATCATGAACACAACAGCAGAAGCTGTTACGCCAATCCCTTTTGCGAATGCCAAGCTCTCTGCGCCAGCGCCGGGGGCGTTGACCAAGATCGCGTCTTTTGTATCGCGCAAAACAGTGTAAATGAAGAGAATACAGAACATCATGATGCCCATTGGCAAGAATTTCTTCAATTCATGTCCATGGATGGGCCACAAAGCGGCACGCAGTCCGGTGAACTCCGGCGGCGTTGATTCTTTAGAACTCATAGGTATTGACCTCTTAGTAGGTTAAAATTCGTAATTTTTCTGTTCGTTTATGCAACAAACAATACTTAATCGAAGTGGCAGTATAATCGAATTGTTCATGAAAAGCAAGAAAAAAAAGTTCTTTAAGGGGAACCTTTATCCGATGAGGAAGGTTTCTCAGAGGTGGGCCGAATGATAAGCCTCGCGTTGCGCTGCCCGGTGATGTACCAAAAAAACCACTGAAACATCACCAAAATCCTATTGGAAAAACTGATCAAATAAAAAATATGAATTACCGACCAGCTCAACCAAGCGAGGTAGCCTGCAAATTTTTTCTTACCAATGACAGCGACAGCTTTTGCTCGCCCAATTGTTGCCATCATCCCTTTGTCTAAATAGACAAATGGTTTTCTATTTTCGGGAGCGGTTTGATCGCGAATGATTTTTCCGACATACTTCGCTTCTTGGATTGCAACCGGTGCAATTCCGGGAAGGGGACGGCCATCAGCACCTGCTAAATTCGCGGCATCGCCAATGACAAAAATATTGGGATAACCGGGGATAGAGAGATCTTGATTCACCAAAATTCTGCCTACTCGGTCGGACGGAACATCTAATGTTGTCACCGGACCTGTCACCTGATTTCCCGCTGCCCAAATGACATTTGTGGTTTCGATTTTACGGTCTCCCATAATCACGACATCCGGCTTAATATCTGTGACTTTGGTGTTCAATAAAACTTTGACACCAAGATTTTCAAGGTAGCGCTGCCCTTTGTCAGCTAAGTCCTTCGGGTAACTGGGCAAAATTTGTCCTTCACCTTCTATTAGATAGATTTCGGTTTGCTCCGGTTGGATGCGGCGAAAATTTTTAAATAATGTGTAAAGCGCAATTTCTCCGATCGCGCCGGCCACTTCCACTCCGGTAGGCCCCGCGCCGATGATGACAAATCGGAGATCTTTTTCCGCTTCATGCCGGCTGTCGCTTCGCTCCGCTCTTTCGAAGGAGGTCAAAATTTGCTCTCTAAGACTCAAAGCATCCGCCAAGGTTTTGAGTCCGGGAGCGTAAGACGCCCACTCGGGATGACCAAAATAAGAGTGGTGGGAACCTGTAGCGAGGACGAGGTAATCGAAAGGATAAGTTTCACCATTCGCCATGACGACGAGTTTAGCGTCCTTATTAATAGAGGCAACTTCTCCAAGAATTACCGTAGCATTCGGTTGGTTACGCAGCACTTCGCGAATGGGAGTGGCGATGTTAGCGGGGGAAAGCGCTGCCGTAGCCACTTGATAGAGAAGGGGTTGGAAAAGATGGTGGTTTGTTTTGTCGATTAAAAGGACTTCCATATGAGCCTTTTTGAGCATTTTGGCGACGTTGAGGCCGCCAAATCCTCCACCGACAATGACCACTCTTGGATAGCTCACTTTTTTCCCTCGGTTACTTATTTTAATTGTAATCGCTCTTTGGATTTTTCAGGAAAAAATGGTAGCGAGAATCGCATTTTTTGGATAAAATCGCCCTTCACCCAAGGAAAATTATCATGTCAGAGTCTGCGCCAAAGATCCGTTCCGCCCCTAATTCAAAAGAATCCGAAATGATGGTTTTAGGGTGCATGCTGACCAGTATCAATGCGTTGAATGTCTCAGCAGACAGTTTAGACGATTCCGACTTCTATTTCACCGAACATAAAATCATTTTTCAAGTGTTGAAAAATGCTTACAAAAATGATCGCCCTGCCGACGTCCATATCGTTTGTGAGGAGCTTAAAAGGCAAGATTTGTTGAAATCTGTAGGCGGAGCTGCCTACGTGACCACTCTAGCGCAGTATGCGGGAACATCGGCGTATATTGAAGAATACACTCAAATGGTGCGGCAGAAATCGATTCTCCGCAGCATGTTGAATGCGGCGCAAACTGTTGAAAAAGACGTTTTAGACGAACCTGAAGATGTTTTGCAAACGTTAGATGATGCGCAACAACTCTTTTTTAAAATTAGCCAAACAGCTAATTCCGTGGCGGGCAAGCTGATTCGCGATATTTTAAGCGGATTAAAAACAGAGAGCGAAACTCCCTTTTTGAAGGAGCTGCAAGCGCGTCAAGAGCGATTCCAGCAGTTAGGTCCTGAAGAGACAGGCATCACGGGATTACCCACAGCTTTTACAGACCTCGATAAAATGATCAACGGTCTTGGAAATTCCAACTTGATTATCCTCGCAGCCCGCCCTGCTATGGGTAAAACAGCTTTTGCTCTCAATATCGCAGAAAATGTCTGCTTTAAATCGAATGTTCCGGTAGGAATTTTTTCTCTTGAAATGAGCGCAGACCAGCTTGTCCACAGACTTGTGTGCTCGCACGCCGAAGTGGAATCAGACAAAATCCGCACAGGAAACCTGAACGGAATGGAATTCCAAAAAATTGTTGCTTCCGTCAATCAGATGCAAAACCACACCATGATTATTGACGACCAAGCCGGACTGAAAATTACCGATTTAAGAGCCCGTGCGCGCCGCATGAAGGAATCTCATGACATTGGATTGCTGATTGTCGACTATTTGCAACTGATTTCAGGCAGCAGCAACTCCAGAGGCCCTGAAAACCGCCAAGGGGAAATTTCCGAAATCTCTCGTAACCTAAAAAACTTGGCGCGGGAATTAAATATCCCTGTCATCTGCTTGTCGCAGCTATCCCGTAAAGTGGAAGAGCGTCAAGGGCATCGCCCCATGATGAGCGACCTTCGTGAAAGTGGTTGTTTGACGGGTGATGCAAAAATTCAAGATTGTAAGACAGGAAAAGTCTATTCGATAAAAGAGCTTGCCGATCGAAAATCTCAAACTCCCATTTACGTGAATGCGATAGACAAAAACTTGAAGATGGGAGCCCATCGCCTTGTTAAAGCATTTTATTCCGGAAAAAAGAAAACGTTTAAGCTGACCACACGTACTGGGCGTACAATTGAAGCAAGTGGAAATCATCCCTTTTTAAAATTGGAAGGGTGGACAGCTCTTGAACAGTTAGAAGTGGGACAGAAAATAGGTATTCCTAGAAAATACATTCAACCGGATAGAACCTCAGACCTAAAAGATGAAGAAATTATTTTGTTAGCTCATCTTTTGGGGGATGGCTGTATACTTGAAAATCAACCTTATCATTACACAAGTATGGATCCCGCAAATATTGAAGTTGTTACGAATTCTGCTAAAGCAATGTTTGATATTGAAAGTCGCCTTGTAAAACAAAAAAATTGGTTTCAACTGTATCTTTCAAGTCCGTATCAGTTAACTCATAACAAAAAGCATCCTATTACAAACTGGTTTTCAAAGCTAGGAATTGAAAGAGTTCGTTCTTTTGATAAAAGAATACCCGATGTTCTATTTGAGGCTAATCAAGATCAAATAGCTCTTTTCTTAAAACATTTGTGGTCTACGGATGGAAATATAAGCGAAAAAAAAATGAAAGGGAGAAAGCCTAGTGTTGCAATTTATTACGCTTCTTCTAGCGAAACCCTTTCAAGGCAGGTACAAGAGCTTCTTATAAGAATTGGAATACAAAGTTCCATTCGTAAAGTGCCCTCCAGTAAAGGGTATCGTGATATGCATCACGTCATTGTAACCGGAAAGCTGTATCAACAATTATTTTTAGAAAATGTCGGTGCTATTGGTGAACGCGGGAAAAATATTCCGGTATACCTTAACTATCTCGACGAAATCGTGGCTAATCCAAATTACGATGTCATTCCAAAAGAGGCTTGGCAAACGGTTGTAAAAGATGCAAAAGATCAAAATGGACTCACTTGGAGGCAGGTAGCTTCCGGTCTAAATATGTCGTATTGTGGCTCCACGCTATTTAAAAGCGGAATTTCGAGAGAGCGAGCGTCGGCATTACTAAAAATCTGCCCCCATCCTATACTAGAAAACCTTCAACAGTCCGATGTCTATTGGGATGAAATTGTTTGTATTGATGAATTAGAAGAACAAGATGTGTATGATGCCACTGTAGAAGGAGTTCACAATTTTGTAGCCAATGATATTATTGTGCATAACAGTATTGAGCAAGATTCGGATATCGTTATGTTCTTACTTAGAAGGGAATATTACGATCCGAACGATAAACCAGGCCTTGCCGAAGTGATCGTCGCAAAAAACCGACACGGGGGAGTGGGAACCATCAATATGGTCTTCCGTAAAGAGGTCGGTCAATTTTCTAATTATAGCCCTCTCAAATTTGATGGAGGGGGCCCGGCAATGGATAATGAAGAAGCTTTTAGTCAGTTTTCTCCATAAACCAAAGATTCACCCTTTTTCCTTGTAGTTTTTTTAAAACTTAGCTAGAATTTAGCTTTCGACTTTTTTTGACCATAATGGAGTTAACATGTCATCAGTAAAAAAGAAACGCAAATACAAAATTGCGAAACATAAGCGCAAAAAGCGCAGCAGACGTGACCGTCATAAGGGCAGATAGTCCATATCATGTGGAAATATCCCGATCACTTTGATGTCATCGTTATGGGTGGAGGCCACGCAGGCTGCGAAGCTTGCTTGGCCTCTGCGCGTATGGGGGCAAAAACGCTTCTGCTAACCATGAACCTCGATACCATCGCTAAAATGAGCTGTAATCCGGCTGTTGGCGGTGTCGCAAAAGGTCATATGGTCCGCGAAATCGACGCCCTCGGCGGAGAAATGGGAAAAGTGATCGACTGCACCGGCATCCAATACCGGATGTTAAACGAAACGAAAGGACCGGCGGTATGGGCGCCTAGAGCTCAGGCCGATAAGGTCGCTTATCAATTCGAGATGAAAAAACGTCTGGAGCGTACCCCTAATTTAGAAATCAAACAGGGGACAATCGAAGACATCATCGTCGAAAACGGCGCTATCGTAGGAGTGATCACCAAAGAGGGGATCATCTACTACACCAAGACCCTCGTTCTATCTTCCGGAACTTTTATGAGAGGTCTTCTCCATATCGGCGAAACCCACTATTCCGGTGGTCGAGCCGGAGATCAACCTTCTGTTGGACTCTCTGCTTCGCTTGAAAAGTTTGGGATCCAGTTAGGAAGATTTAAAACCGGAACACCTCCCCGTATCAATAAACGCTCCATCGATTTTTCTCTGACAGAAGAGCAACCCGGCGACCCCTCCGTCAAATTTTCTTATGACGACGAAGGCATTCCAAGACTTCCACAAATCTCTTGCCATATCACCTATACGACGCAAGACACTAAAGAAATTATTTTACGCAATATCCACCGCTCTCCCATGTACTCCGGGAAAATCACCGGCATCGGACCTCGCTACTGCCCCTCTATCGAAGATAAAGTGGTCCGATTTTCCGACAAAGAGCGGCATCAAATCTTTTTGGAGCCCGAAGGGCTACACACCGAAGAGGTGTACGTCAACGGTGTTTCCTCGTCACTCCCTTTCGATGTCCAATACGAATTTATCCGCAGCATCCCATCATTACGCAATGCCGAAATCATGCGTCCCGCTTACGCAATCGAGTATGACTACGTTGTCAGCGGACAGATGGATGCTTCTCTTGAATGCCGTAAAGTAGAGGGACTATTCCTCGCCGGCCAAATCAACGGAACCTCCGGGTATGAAGAAGCCGCCGGACAAGGGCTGTTAGCGGGAATCAATGCCGCTAACAAAGTTTTGGGCAAGGCTCCGTTGATACTGTCTCGTCATGAAGCGTACTTGGGAGTCATGATCGACGATTTGATCACAAAAGTGGATCTTAGCGAACCGTACCGCATGTTTACCAGCCGCGCAGAACATCGCCTTCTGCTTCGCCAAGACAATGCCGACTTGCGCCTACGCCACTATGGGTACCAATTGGGGATGATCAACCGCGAGCAGTTTGACCGCGTCGAAAAGAAGCGTGAGATAATTGAATCAGATATCAAGCGACTCGGCTCCATCTACAAAACAGTGAATAGCCGCGGAGTCCCCATCACACAACTCTTAAGCCGCCCAGAAACGACATATCAGCAGCTTTTACAAGAGTTTCCCGAGCATGTGACCGATCACGGACACGACACCAACTTCCAAATCGAATTGGCAATCAAATATGCCGGCTACATCAATCGACAGCATGCGGA
>CAMFKA010000093.1 GCA_945957185.1 uncultured Chlamydiaceae bacterium
CCGCGACATCCAGTCGTCCTTTACGAAGCTCTTAGCTACTTGTTTTGCTACATCGTCGTCCGGCACCTTTGGCTAAAGCACTACAACGATTGGAAACCGGGGCGCATTGTCGGTGTTTTCTTTCTGATCGTTTTTGGCTCCCGCTTTGTAATGGAATATTTTAAAGCCGACTTGGGACATTTAGAATCGATCCCCTTCCTTCAGATGGGTCAATTGTTAAGCATTCCCTTTATTTTGGCCGGAATGGTTTTATACTTAAGAAAAGACTTAGGAAAAGATTGAAATTTATTAACATCACTGCTACAATCCAATACTTTTACAAGGAGTAGTTATGGCAATACTAAAATTCGGACATAATAATGAAGAGGTCGAACTCGCAGACAATTCCCCTATCGCTGAAGTTTGCGAAGAAGCCGGTGTTCCCTTTGCTTGCACCGAAGGTGTTTGCGGAACTTGCGTCATTGAAATCGAAGAGGGCGGTGACAACTTATCCCCCCCAACACAAGAAGAGGAAGATTTCCTCGGTTCAGGCTGCTGCCGCGAAAGGCTCGCCTGCCAGTGTAAAATCCAACAAGGTACAGTAAAAATCCGTTTTTAAGGAAAACATATGACAACAGATGCAAAAAAAACGATCCATCGTCAAATGACGATCGAAGAAATTTTGGGACTTTTCCCTAACAAAGCACAAAAGCTCGCACAGGAAATCACAAATGCAGGATTGCATTGCGTTGGTTGCCACGCTGCGACATGGGAAACTTTAGAAGCCGGCATGTACGGACACGGCATGACATCCGAAGCTGTCGACCATCTCGTTGGCAGATTAAACAATCTTCTTAACGAAGAGTGCTCCGATCCGGAAATTGTTTCTCTCACAGAACGTGCAGCAAAAAAATTCATTGCTATCCTAGACGAAGAAGGAAAGCAAGGATGGGGTCTCCGTTTTGGTCAAAAAATGGGTGGTTGCAGCGGATTTGAATACCTGCTCGACTACTCAGAAAAACCGAACGCCGACGACGTCGTCTTTGAAAACTTTGGAATCGAAGTTCACATTTCCAGAAGCGACCTCTCTCTGTTGAAAGGTTCGGAAATCGACTTCGTCGATGGCTTGCATAGCTCAGGATTTAAGATTTCGAATCCTAATGTCAAATCTTCCTGTGGCTGCGGTAAATCTCAAGGTTACTAAAAGCAATTGATCCCACGATGCAGGGGTAGTAAACCCCACCCCTGCCGCTACCCCCCAAAAGTTCATCCCAGATGCAAAGGCAAGTAACTTCCACCCTTGCCTGTGCCTGTGCCCCTGCCTGTGCCCAAATGTCGTCAACTTAAGCATTTATGTCGACCTTTCAGGCCTCTGAGCTAATTTTACACCCATACCCAGGCCTCCGTTTCACTGCGACCTGGGCTGTAACATCTCGTCCCTTCAGGACTTAGCCCCAAATTTAAAATTTTTGCAATTCAAAAAGTGCGCTAAGGCCTGCAGGGCCGGAATGTTACAGCCCAGGTCGCAGCGCAGCGGAGGCCTGGGTCAGATTCAGAAAAAACATCGGAGGCCTGAAAGGTCGACATAAATGCTTAAGTTGACGACATTGCCCCCGCCTGTGCCTGAATTTATCAAAATAGTGTTCGGTTATTGGAGTATACGCCGGATGACGGGGTAGCCAGGCCGTCCCCGGCCTGGTATTGAATTTGAAGTCTCAAGTATGTGTAAATCCACTGAGATACCAGGCCGGGGACGGCCTGGCTACCCCGCCATCTGGAGCGTACTTCGATAATCGGGCACAGGCAGAGGCACAGGCACGGGCAAGGGTGAAGTTACTACTATTGCATCTGGGATATACTTTTAGGTAAGGGTCTCAACCAGAGAGTAATCCAAAATCTGCCGGCAGAATTCCTCTTGTTTATCCGCCTGATCGCAGCGGTACACAAATCCTAAATGCCAAACATTGTCAATTTTGATACACGCATGAGCAAGATCGAAGCTTTGTAGATTCATTTTCTGCATATCTTTCTGCAGCGCCTCTTTCTTGTAAATCTCATCCGGTTTGTACCGAAACACTCCAAACACAAAACAAGGCGTACGAATTAACTTACCGCCGTCAAATTCTGATTGCGAAAGCTCTAACAGATGTGAAAATAGATCCGCCAAAGCTTCCACTTCCAAAATTGTGCGCATGACAATCGGTTGAAGAGAGAAAAACAAATTTTCATACAAATGTTCATGCAGAAGCGCCTTATCTCCCAAAAGCCCTTTGGCATCCTCTAAAAGCTCGTTTTGCTTCGAAAACATCCCCCCGTTGTAATCTCTAACGTCTCCCAAAACCCTTTCCAGCTCCTCCGCCACGGATTTTCGCGCGCGATACAAATCGACGGTCTGGTCTTTTCGATGAAACGGCTCTTTAGAGAAGCGAAGCCGAAAGACTGTGGCCGTCTTATTTAATTTCTTCTTTATCGACCCTAAAACTTTGCTCCAGTCGTAAATAAACTCATAGGGCGAGTCTTTCTCCTCAAAAATCTCTTGGATATTCGGAGCATCGGGGTCGCAAAGTCTTACCAAAATCACATTAAAGGACAATTCTGAGTGAGTTTGCTCATCAAAAGAGATGATCACGTGCGGAATATCGCAGCTGAATTTGATCTGATCGCTCAGCACCATAATATTACGTAGAATTTCCTCTTCATTCCGCGGCATAAAAACGGGGTGAACAAGCTGTTCGACGTGATTTTTAAACTCTTCCGGCAGTTCTCGACGAAGCTGAGCGATCTCTTCAGACGTGAAGTTCACTCCCGATGCTTTTTCCAACTCGAAATAGAGGGAACACACCTGGTCCCCACCACGGCGATGGGAAAGGAAGGAGCCGTCGACAACTTCTGCATCGGGAACGAACCGTCTGATGGCTTTGAGAAGTTGAGTCTTTTCGAACACTTCGTTTTGTTTTACGAAGTTGATCACCAACAAAAGGCTAAGGACGCGTTTTCTAGCGCTGGAATGGTCGATTTGCGACGAGAAAATTTTAATGGCGATATGTCTTTTGAACGGACTTTTTTTGACTAGCGAAACAATTTGTTTGCGGAACAGATAAGTGAGAGCGATGATACGCGTCAAATGGCTGCAGCAGCGATTCTCTTTGAATTCATCGTGGCAGAACACTAACAAGTGTTGCATTTCGTTGATGAGGTCGCGTTCAAAATGCTCGGGCATGCGTTGCACAAGATTGCTGATATTCTCTTGGATGATCGCGGTTTTATCGTTTGCGCTGAGCCCACGGATCTCCAAAATACGTCTAGCGTAGTAGCTAGAATTAATTCCTAAGCGAATTTCCGATCCCAAAATAGGCAAGTTCGCGAGAATCGCTTGGTAATCCTCTTCCGATTCAATCCTCACGACCACTTCACAGATCGTGTATTTATCCAGGCAGATATCAGGAAGCGCGAAATCGACAGCGTGGATCAATAAAACATCCAAACGCTTTCCGGGCACCAGCCAGCGGCTGATCATTTCAAAAAAAAACTTGAATGAGTTGGTTCTGTAACGCGAAATGACATAAAACGACATGTCGCCGGGAATTGTCCCGTTGTGTGTCGAGCAAAAGAAGGGTAATAAATTGTGATAAGCAGCTCTTTCTTCTCCGCTGACCACTCCGGTCGCGCGAAAAGACTCAAATAGTGGGTAAGGAAGTATCTTCAATAACGTTTGTCGCACAACCTCTAAATACAACCTGTAGTAGGAATCTCCTACGGGCATTTCATAGGCTGGGATTATCTCCGGAAACAATTCGTCACGTGTCATAAAGACCACTCAAAAGTATTATTAAAATTATTTTTTCGACAATATTGACTCTAGCAGTCTATCCGTTACATCGCAAGGGGTTATTTAACTTTTTCATAAATAGGTGAGGGACGCCTTTTCTCTGCTCCGCCAATGAGCGTGCCAACTTCCGGTGAGGAAACTTCTTCGAAGCTCAATACTTTCATCGGAATGCCATTCTCGGCCGCCAATTGGACCGAGCGTTCATGCAGAACACCGGAACCGGATCTCAAAATTTGCAATAGATCTCCATAATCCAGCATGGCAAATTTTTGTGCTGACGCATCTTCTTTGGGGTCTGCGGTGAATATTCCGGGAACATCTTTATAAAATTCGATACAATCGCTTTGCAATGCAGCTCCAAGAGCCACTGCTGTTGTATCGGAGCCTCCACGCCCCAACGTCGTAATCTGTCCCGAACCACTGACCCCCTGAAAACCGGCAACAATGACGATAGTGCCTTTTTGAAGGTGCGGCAGAAGCCTATGGGGGCGTACATCCAAAATTTTTGCATCGGAGTGGCTTTCACAAGTGATAATTCCCGACTGACTGCCGGTAAAACTCACCGCCTCTACCCCTTTTTTTGCTAACGACATCGCCAAAAGGGAGATGCTAATCCTTTCTCCCACTGATATCAACATGTCATACTCTCGACGCGGCGGCGTTGGATTCACCTGTTTTGCCAGGGAGATCAATTGATCGGTCGTGTCTCCCATCGCGCTGACAACAACGACTAGGCGGTCGACTTCGGCTTTTTTACGGATGATAATATCGGCAATTTTTGAAAAGTGCTCGGGTGTCGCTACAGCAGCACCGCCAAACTTCATGACCACTGAAGATGATCCCATCGAACCTCTACAATTAAATTTTGCCTAATTTAAGAAATAAATTTTCGAGACACAACGCTAGTGATGTTGACCTCTGATAAGCAAGATACGCATCGTTGACGTAACCGGTGACCACATCGAGAGCTACCGCTTTTTGAGATTTTAACGCAGAGGTTTCATTTTTATGAAAGACGTTATCAGGGCAACCGATGATGTGGATCAGCTCTAAATCGCGGTACCAGTAAATAATCGCTTCCAACGTCTTTTTAACAATTCCCGCACACTCCATTGCCGCAATCCCCTCCGCTTCCTTGTCGATCGCTTCGGATTGCTGGGCGCCGGGTTTGGCAGTGAATTCGCTTACCATCTGCTCGCGTAAAAGCTTTGCCCGCTCTTTTTTATGGTTTTCAAACAACGATCCCATCTTATCCGTATGGACAGTAAGGTGCTTATAGGTCCCGAATCGAGAATTTTTCAATACGGCATAAAGCTCCTCTTTTAATTCGGGGATCTCTTCTACGCTCTCTTGAGCGGTTTCTCCTGAGAACCTGACAATACGGCAGCGCGAGCGGATGGTAGGAAGAATCTGTTCCGGTTGATTGGAGATCAAAATAATCAACGTATCTTCGGCAGGTTCTTCAAAAGTCTTTAATAGCGCATTGGAACTGGTCGGCAGCATCCTTTCCGCTTGAAAAAGCACAAAAACTTTGCGGTGCCCTTCGAATGGGGATAAATAAACCTCTTCGCTTAAACGTCGCATCGATTCGATCGAATGCATCCCGAGCTTCCCTTCGGGATGATAAATGTGTAAATCGGGATGATGGGAGCCTTGGTGACTGAGTGTCGAAGAGGCTAGCTCGATAGCGAATTGCCCCATCGTTTCCACATCGGAGCCGGTGAAAAGTAGAGACTGTCCCACAGCGCCTTTTTTGACCGCCGTAGACAGATATCCTTTAATCTCTTCATTCCCTTCGATCTTTTCAAACATTGCGATTTGCCATTGTCTTTTCGATCCAACCTAACGCCTGGTCGAACACCTCATCCCGGCTGCGATTCGCATCCAGAATGCGAATCCTCTGTGGCGCTTTCTCCATCGCCAACAAAAATCCGGTTCTGACATCTTCGTGGAACTCTAACTCTTGACTTTCGATCTTATCGAGCTCGCCGGTTGCCGCTGTATCCTTTTCGGTCAGACGACTGCGTTGCAGTCCGATTGTGGGATCCAAATCGAGATAGAGAGTTAAATCGGGGGTGCAATCTCCCGTGACAAGATCGCAGAGAGCGGAGACGCGCTCGAATCCTAAACCGCGAGCGACACCTTGATAAGCAACTGTGGAGTCGTTAAAGCGATCACACAGAACAATTTTTCCTTGCTGGAGAGCTGGAGAAATCAGTTCTGCGATATGCTGCGCGCGTGCAGCAAGAAATAGAAGCAGCTCAGACATAGGAGCGATTTTGATGGAATTGTGTTCTAAAACCCACTTTCGAATCGTTTCGCTAAGCACGGAGCCTCCCGGCTCCCTCGTGCGAACAACATCGAAGCCCTCTCCCTTCAAGTGCTTTTCAAGACGGTCGATGAGCGTCGTTTTACCCGCGCCCTCGCCGCCTTCAAATGTCACAAACAAACTCTTCATTCCGCAGTTTCCTCGGCCGGAGCCTCTGTTGCATCTTCGTCTGTTCCCTCAACTTTCTGCACCGCAACTAATTTTGCGTCGTCTTTGAGGTTAACAAGCTTCACCCCTTGAGTGTTTCGTCCCATGACGCGAACATTTTTAAGGCTGATGCGCACAGTTTGACCCGCGGAAGAGACCATCACGACGCCGTCGGTGTCGCTAACGCATAGAGCGCCGACAACGTTACCGTTTCTTTCGCTGGTGATGATCGAACGGACACCGGAGCCACCCCGTTTTGTTTGACGGAAGTCTTCCACAAGGGAGCGTTTTCCAAAGCCGTTTTCGCAAACCACCAAGACGCTTTCGACACCGTTGACAGCTTCGCAGCCCACAACGTAGTCGGTATCGCTCTTGAGGGTTACGCCGCGGACTCCGCGAGCAGTACGTCCCATTGCCCGCACTTCGCTTTCGTCGAAGCGAACAGCCATTCCGTTATAAGTGAATAGCATGATCTGCTGACCCGGCGTGACCAAACGCGCAGCGATCATAGAATCCCCTTCGTCGATACCGATCGCCCAGATCCCTTTTCTGCGAGGATTGCTGAATTCGGAAAGTTCTGTCTTTTTAACCACCCCTTTTGAGGTCGCCATAAAGATGCACCCTTCGTGTTTGAAGTCGGAAACAGGAAGAATCGTCGCGATTTTTTCGTCTTGTCGAATGTCTTCGAGCAAGTTGATGATCGGCTTACCTTTTGTTTGGCGGCTAGACTCGGGAATTTGCCACACTTTCAACCAGTAGACGCGTCCAAGCGTTGTAAAGATCAGCAGCGTATCGTGAGTGTCAACGACATAGAGGTCTTTGACGATATCGTCTTCTTTCTTCAACTTCACGCCCGCAACACCTTGACCGCCACGCTTTTGCTCGCGGAATTGCTCGACAGGCATTCTCTTAATATAGTCGTCTTGAGAAACAGTGATAATTGCAGGGACGTTAGCAATCAAATCTTCCATGCTCATTTCATTCTCCGCCGGTACAATTTTTGTTTTTCTCTCTGTCCGCGCATGCTTCGCTGAAATTTCTTGCAGCTCGTCGCGGATGATATCTCTCACCATCGCTTCGCTAGCAAGAACAGCGCGGAAGTAGTCGATCTTCTTCAACAAATCCTGATACTCTTCATTGATTTTGTCGTGCTCAAGACCGGTCAATTGATAGAGACGTAGGTCTAGCACCGCTGTTGCTTGCTTTTCGGTAAAGGCAAACCGCTTCATCAGTTCGACTCGGGCTTCATCGCGATTGGAGCTTGCGCGAATGATTTTGACCACTTCGTCAAGATGTTGAATAGCCTTTAGATATCCTTCAAGGATATGGGCTCTCGCTTCAGCCTTTGCCAACTCAAATCGCGTTCTGCGACGAATCACGTCGATGCGGTGGTGGATCCAAGCAGCGATCAGCTGTTTCACGTTCATGATACGCGGTAGACCGTTGTCCAGCGCAAGCATGTTGCAGCCGAAAGTCACTTGCATATCGGAGAATTTGTAGAGCTGGTTGATCGTCACTTCCGGAATCTCATTTCTCTTCAATTCCAGAACAATTCTCATCCCGTCTTTATCGGACTCGTCACGCAAGTCGCTGAC
>CAMFKA010000094.1 GCA_945957185.1 uncultured Chlamydiaceae bacterium
CATTAAATGCAACACTGCACCATTGATGTATTAATTTCGATTGGGTTTTTAGTTCAATTGCTGTAAAATACTTATTACAAAGTTTATATACGGAGATTTTATGGAGTCCTCATCTTTAAGCCCCTTTGCTTCATCTTCATCACACATAGATAGTGATGCGCGCATTGCTTATTATCGCGCTTCACAGCCGGATGTCGAAGAGAACCATAATCACTTTAACGTACCATCCAGACTATTAGAGAAGTGGAAATGGCTGGCGGGAGTTGAAAACAATCTGGATAAAAGGGCTCAAGAAAATTACAACGAACTCGTTCAAAAAGTTGAAGCCATTCAAGTCAACTCCATCATAGAATTAAAAGAAAAAATACAATGTTGTTGGCATGTGGACCGTGAGCTTAAAGACTACGAAGCGCTCCGGGCTAATGAAAGAGATGCTGCAAAAATTGGAATCATTAACAGAATCTTCTTCGCATGCGTCACTTTTGTTTTGAAAAGATTTTACAAACCGAGCGAATCACTACACTTCTGCCCTCGTCTTGAAGAAAGATCAAAAGAAATTTTTGCAGAAATTGGTGGGTTTAGCCATAACGGCGAAAATTATAAAGTTGTCGCATTTCATCTTATGGGTGATGAAAACAGCTCTAGTCAGTGTAAGAAATACGTAACTCCTTCACAAAAGACCTTTGACTCGATTTCATACGGCAAAACTTATATTGGAATCTTTTCAGATTCTGTAAAACCCAATTTCCACGCATTAGATAGATTCCCTCATACCAATGTTCCTACTTTTGGTATTACTCTGGGAAGAGAAAGGCTCAGCGATAGAAAATTGAATGGCTCTAACATTTCTGATGAGTTTATAATTGATCACCATAAATGCCCTGTATCCAACTCTCCGGACAAGCGTCATTTAGTCATTAATTCTAATCTACAGTATCGAGATATCACTGTTCATCCTCAAGGGTCAGATAGAACATTAGACCAGAAGCTAACTCAAGTCATGGTCGAAATGACCATGCAAAACAATGTTAATAGCTTGAGAGTAACTGCAAATCGTAACGATTTTCCCATGCTGGTAGATGGAGGCTTTCAAGCTACTTATGATGAAAACACCTGTTTTTTTCGCAATATGAAGCAACAACTAAGCAGGTTTAGATCTGTAGCGGAAAACAACTTATTTCCCCCTGCAACTGATTATGGCTCCATGGGAGCTTCTTTTAAGACAGCAACTTTTAAGGACGATCAGGTTGGCTATTCAAGAGGTCCTGAAAGATCTTGGTCGAGTATTATTGCCGCGGAACCTATCTTAAAACTGGGAGCTGCCATCCTTCCTGAATATTGGGCGGTAGCGCCAAACATTCAGGAAGCATAAAAATACGCTCTGGCAGCCTCACTGACGCGATCTACCTTGTAAGATAAGTCGATGCAGAGATTTTTGGAGTGCTGCGACTTGTCGCAGCTTTCACTTCGCGCGACTTGTCGCGCGTTTTAAGTCGTTTATTCACTCAACGAAAACGCATCGACAAGTCGATGCAAAGGAAAGCGGCGACAAGTCGCACGCACTCCAAAATTGTCTAGAGTACAATTATCTCAGGAATGACCAGCTCACCGGCTTTTGCTTCTCGTAGGGCATGTGTCCGTAGAAGGGGCGAGGATCTTCATCAAATACCATCGGTAGAAAATGGTGGTCTCCTTCCCACATTGGCAGGTCGCTCATCTTTTTCAAATCAATCCACTCCAAATCACCCTCCGGATTACTTTGGAAAGGAGAGCCTTCAAAAGCATCGATCCTGAAAACAAATCCCAGCCAATCTTCTCCGTTTTTACCGAAATTAGTCCAATTGACAGTCCCGCGAAATTTCACATCGGTGCAGACGATTCCCGCCTCTTCAAAAATTTCTCGTTTCATGCAGGAAAGAACATCTTCATGACTTTCCATCTTTCCTCCAAGACCCATGTACATGCCGTAGCTGGTGTCGTGAGGGCGGGCATTGCGATTGATCATCAGCACTTTTTGTTTATCGGGAGAAAGGATATAACCGATTGTTCCAAGAATGGGAGTGTAAGGCATTCCGAAAGGTTCCTAAATTGATGTTATGTGTGGTATAAACAGATAGCTTTTAACCACTCTTCCGTGGGAAGAATAAGTTTTCGTTCCTTTAAATCAAACAGCCCTATTGTGATATCTGCTGTGCAGCAAAGCACATCGCCACGCATGATGTTTTGGACGAGTTTGCCGATTTTCTTCTCGTAAGAGACGAACTCGGTTTCGATGACCACTTCATCTCGAAGGCGCAGTTCCTTCAAATAGCGAATGTGCACCTCTAACACGATGGGACCGATTCCCGTCTCGTGGATTTTTTTGAAGCCGTACCCATTTTGGGTGACGTAGTCCCACCGCGCCTCTTCCATATACCGGAGATATTGGGCATGATTGACATGCCCATAAGGATCGAGATCGAGCTCCTTAATCAGAATCGGGTAGCGGTGGATTTTCTGATGCATCGTTACACCACTGAAGGGGTCGGTTCTTCTTCTTGAATCACCTTAGCCGTCTCTGTGGGAGGACTTGGCAACTTATGCAACTCTTCCACCAACTTCAGTCTCTCTCTTTTCTTTTCGATATCGAATGTGTTGTTCAGAATTTGGATGACATCTTCGGCATCGAGAGTCTCAAATTCCATCAACATCTTCGTCATCAGTTCGAGCTGTTCTTTGAACTCCTGAATGATATCGTGAGCACGTTTATTTGCATCATCCAAGATCTTTTTCACTTCGGCGTCAATCAGACGAGCAGTTTCTTCAGAGTATTTCTTTTCGTGGTAGCCTTGTGTGCCCAAATATTGACCACCTTCGGATTTCTCATCTAAAGCAACGGCTCCAACTTTTTCACTCATCCCCCACTCACAGACCATGCTGCGGGCGATGTGGGTCGCGCGTTCGATATCTTGTTGTGCTCCGCTGGAAACGTCGCCAACGAACACCTCTTCAGCGCAGCGTCCTCCCATCAATACCGCCAACTGATCGTACAATTCATTTTTCCAGTAGTTGACTTTATTTTTTCTTGGGAGGAACATTGTAGAGCCCAAAGACATCCCGCGAGGGATAATCGTCACTTTATCGACAGGGTCGGCATGTTTGCAGACCATCCCTACGATTGCGTGACCGGATTCGTGGTATGCTGTCGTCAGCTTTTCGTTTTGATCCAACTCTAAACTGCGACGCTCTTTACCGTATAGCACCTTATCACGAGCTTCTACGACATCTATCATCGTCACTGCACTGCGGTTGCGTCTTGCAGCAAGAAGTGCGGCCTCATTCAGCAAGTTCGCCAAATCAGCTCCGGAGGACCCTGGAGTGCTCCGTGCGATCGCCATCAAGTCGACAGAAGCGTCCAATTTAATTTTACGTGCATGCACTTTAAGGATGTCAAAACGCCCTTTGATATCGGGAAGACCGATGATCACACGGCGGTCGAAACGTCCGGGTCTCAAGAGAGCTTTATCCAGAACGTCAGGACGGTTCGTCGCTGCCATCAGGATCACCCCTTCATTGGTGTCAAAACCGTCCATTTCCACTAACAGCTGGTTTAACGTTTGCTCGCGTTCATCGTGGCCTCCGCCAATCCCCGCACCGCGGTGACGGCCGACAGCGTCGATTTCGTCCATAAAGATGATGCAAGGAGCATTCTTCTTCGCTTGATCGAACAAGTCGCGGATGCGGCTAGCGCCCACACCCACAAACATCTCGACGAAGTCAGAACCGGAAATGGAGAAAAATGGGCGATCCGCCTCACCGGCGACCGCTTTTGCGATTAACGTTTTCCCTGTCCCTGGAGGTCCGATGCAAAGAACGCCTTTTGGAATGCGCCCGCCGAGCGAAGTGAATTTCTGAGGATTTTTCAAGAATTCAACGATCTCTTCTAACTCTTCTAAAGCTTCATCTACACCGGCAACATCTTTGAAAGTGATTTTATTCTGTCCCTTGGTCATCAATTTTGCCGGAGATTTACCAAAGTTCATTGCGCCGGTACCGACACCTTTCATTTGACGAGCGAAGAGGAAATAGAGAATCCCCATGACCAACAACACCGGAAGGAATGTAAAGAGGTAGTTGATGTAGTTGGGAGTTGGCTCTTCACTTTTGAATGTTTTTTCCATAACAGTGTTCAGAGGCTGATCCGGAGCCTTAAAGAAACCGCCATGATTTTTTGTGAAGGAGTTCCACTCCTCTTTAGCCCCTGCAAACCAGTGGGAGAACTGCTCGTTGTCTTGTTTTTCGAGGGAGCGTGTGGACAATTCCTGATTGTTATAGAACCAGATCACCGAAGCGACAGCTTGGCGCGCTTTGTCTAATTGTTGTTGATTGTCGTCTAGCTTTTGGCTCTCTTGAACATAAAGATCTAATCCATCTTTGTAGTTACGTACAGCGCGCAATTTACCCAAACGAACATCGCCGTCTGTGGTGTTGAGCTCTTTCACAACTCCGTCTAGGCCTGCAATAGCCTTCTGAAACACTTGGAGCTGCTGTTCCGGAGTCGCAGTAGATGCAATCGCATCGGCGACATCTTTATCAATCGAGCGTAAGGTTTGTTTTAACGCTTCGTTACCGATCCCTAAAGTTTGAGAACGGAATCCACGTAATAGCTCTTGGAGTTGTTGTCCAACAGAAGCGATCCCTTGTGCACTGCTTGCACCGTTCAGAGAGGCGACATTTTTTTGTAGCTCGGACAAACTGACTACACTACGTCCGGCCGGCAGTTGTGTCACTGTGATGCCGTACGGTTCTGTGCGGTGGTCTCCCCTCGCATCTACAACAACATAACCTGAAGCAGGAACCGGTATACCGCTCAACAGTAGAAACTCTTGTGCCGACTCGACAACTTTATCTTTTTGTGAAGTTAGATCAGTCTCAATCTTTTGTTGTTCGGCAGTCAATTCGTGATTGGCATTGAGAAGCTCGAGGTATTTATACCGATTTTTTCCTTCATCGGTCAAACGATCGCGGAATTTACCGCTAAAAGTCGCCAAGTTGTCGTTGACAGCGATTTTACGGCTATCTTCCGGCTGTAGTAGCTGAAGGTTAACGAGATGTTCCAACTGATAGCTGAATGAAACTTTGGCGAACTTCGTTTCCATAAAGTTCTGAACCATAAAAATCAACAGCATCGCTGTGATTAAAAACCATATAAAACTGCCTGGGAAGCTATTAGGCTCCCCTTTTTTGTCGTCATTGCTCATGCTAACCTTTAAGAATTAACCTGGATTAAACCTCATATTATCACATCACACTCATGCCATTCAACCACCATTTCGGGCCTTATAGCACTACTTTCATATAACACCCTGAAATAGAATCATCTATGAATCCACCACGCCCCGTCAACAGCTCGCTCACTCGCCCGTCGGCTCCCTGAAGCACCGGCGCCCACCCACGCAAAAATGCAGGAACCCTCTGTGTATTCCACAAATGAGAAAAATGTGTTTCGCAAGAAATTAAGCGAGCGCCCTCCGGAACAAAAACCGTCATTTCTCCGCGAAGAAAAGCTTTCCAACCCAGTTTTTCGGGTCCCACAGACTTAACCCACTGAACTTTAGGGGCATCTTTAACCACCACGAGATGTCTTCTATCGACAATCAATAACGCCTTTTGTCCCTGAACCAGATGGTTTGCCTTCCCTTCCTCCAATGCAGCAACAGCGCTGTCGACCAAATGATGCGAAAATATGACTCCGCATTTTCTAAGAAATTCCCGCGCCAAATAACGCAATTCGAAACGGGAGAATGCAGATGTCGACAAATCAAGCCATGCGCCGCAAGGAATATTCACTGTAGAATTTAAAATGGGAGATAAATGAGCTTCCATAAACTTTTTTAATTCTTCCGACTCTTCCGCGATTCGTGCGATGGGACCCTCAATTTCCTTCCCTAACGTTTGCTGCAGAGCGCGAATCCGAGCGCGTAAAAATTTTTCGTCTTCATTAGTCGGATCTTGAATTGCGGGGTAGCGCAAAGGAAATGCTAACAACTCTTTTTTTGGAACTGTCAAAAAGGGGCGCACAATCGGCATACCGTGAGCAAAACCCGCCGGCGTCATGCCGGTCAGATGGTGAAGCGAATACCCCTGAAGAAATCTGACAAGAGTCGTTTCCATGTTGTCATCGCGGTGGTGAGCAAGGCAAAGTGCTTGCGCGTCTAAAGCGTGAAATAATTCTTTGAAGTATTCATATCTCTTGATGCGGCAAATCTCTTCTAAATTTCCCTTTTGTCCCTTGAGCTCCAAACGCGTAGAGTAAAATGGCACGCCGCATTCCGCAGCGCGTTGCGCCAAAAGGGCAGCCTCCTCTCCGCTCGATTCTCTCCACCCGTGATCCACATGGGCAGCGACGAACGGAAATTTCAGTGTCAGCAGCAATTCAAAAAGAACGGACGAGTCGGTTCCTCCGGAAAACCCAAGGAGAAAAGGGCGAGGATCTTTGCGGTAGGGGGAAAGAATTTTTTTTAAATGTGCGATCAGATCCATGAAATCATTACCTATGGAGGTACCATCCGAGAAGAAAAAGAATCAGAAGAGCGACTACCCACAAAAGAAATGGAGGCTCTTGAGACATCTCCAAAATCATCGTATCATTTTGGAGCTTCCCCTTGAGACTCCCTTTGGAATCCTCTTTATCTTTGGGTTTTACCTCATCGGAAAAGACGGCCTTTAGCTCCGGAACATTTCGAATAGGAACGGAGTGAGCGAACCCCTCTTTCCAAACCAGAGAATCGGGAGTGACCCGTTTATCTCTGCGTAAGTCCTTGATTGAGTAGGGACCTTCTAAATGATCCCGGATGTCGAGATACCATATTTTCTTCATAATAAAGTTAATTTATAGTAATATGAGCACTAATCACAACAACAAAATAGCAAAATGCCCACGCTTTGGCGTTATTTAATCATCCAATATCTAAAAGTGCTGACGCTCAGCGTGATTGCTTTTGTCATCATTTTGCTCACCCTTCGACTGGACGAGATCGCTCACTTTGCAACACTCGGCGCCGAAGGTTACTACATTCTACTGTATACCTTATTTCAAATCCCCTACATTTTACCTATTGCTCTTCCCATTTCCGCGTTGATCTCCTCATTAATTCTCGTGCGCTCCCTTTCGAAAAAGCAGGAACTGACCGCATTAAGAGCTAGCGGATTTTCATTTCGAGCGTTATTCGCCCCTCTCTTTTTTTCTGCTGCAATCCTCTCCGTTGGAAATTTTGTCATCATTTCCGAATTTGCGACCAAATCGCACTTGACCACGAGTTTATTAAAAAACCAACTTCGCTCCGTCAATCCCCTCCTTTTGCTGCATAACAAGCATTTGATGAACATCAAAGGGTTCTTTTTCGATTCGCTAGGGGATTCTAGATTGGGAGAGCTCGCCGGCGATAGCATTTTAGCGTTCCCCAATCAGCATGATGAACGATTGTCACTTCTCGTTGCGGGGAAGCTACAAGCCTCTCCGGAGGCTTTTGGTGGAGAAGATATCTCCCTCATCACCAGCAAAGAGGGAAAAGAGATGATCATCGAAAACATCCACCTCATGGACTCCCCCATCGAAGACTTCTCCCACCTCATCGAGAGAAAAGTTTGGACACTCAACAACGACCATTTAGGAATTTCCTTGCTCCTCGCAAAAATGGAAGAAGAGAACTATTTTCTGAACAAAGCCATCGAAGACAACGCTCCGAAAGAGGAAATCAAACAACATAAGCGCACACAGTATAGAGGATGGATAGAGATCGCTAGAAGAGTATCCGGAGCGCTGTCTCTTATACACATCTGACGCTGCCGACGACTAGTCGAGTGTAGA
>CAMFKA010000095.1 GCA_945957185.1 uncultured Chlamydiaceae bacterium
CAATGATGTCGATCGTTCGGAAATTGTTTTTAAAAACTTTTTTCTCCATTTTCATCCTGTCAAATGCCATAAACACTCATTAGACCCCTTCTACACGCTCGGTCTCGGAACCATCACGACAAGCCTCTTTTTAATATTGGTATTCACAGGGGTGGTGTTGATGTTTTTCTACATCCCCGCAGAAGACCGCGCCTACGATATCATGAAAGATTGGCAAGACACCACCCCTTTCGCAATGATGTACCGCAATATGCACCGCTGGGGAGCCCATATGATGGTGCTATTTGTCTTTCTCCACATGTCCCGTGTTTTTTACACGGCAGGGTATAAAGATACTCGTCGGTTCAATTGGGTGATCGGTGTGATACTCATGGTTCTTACACTGCTTCTTTCCTTCACGGGATACCTTCTCCCTTGGGACCAATTGGCTTTCTGGGCGATCACTGTAGGCTCCAATATTGCCGGATATGTCCCCAACCTTCCCGGCTTCGAATACAACGTCAACAGGGTCATGCTCCTTGCTTCCACTGAAGTGGGTCAAGATGCCCTTATCCGCTTTTACGTTCTTCATGTCGCCCTACTTCCACTGATTACCGGAACACTCATCGGCGTCCATTTTTGGAGAATCCGAAAAGATGGAGGATTGTCCCGTCCGCCTGAAAGAATACGTCCCGATCCTCTTCGCGTGGTTCAACGCTCCGATACGAAAGAGTCGTTTGCTCCGGGAGTAAAAAGAACTTACGGATTGATGGAGCTAGTGAGAGGGTCTTGTCCTACAGTGGACAAAGGACCCTACAACTTTGTTTTCACATGGCCGCACTTGCTTCGTGCCGAACTCGTCGCGTTTATGTTCACCCTTGTCTTGATTTTGGCCTTATCGCTGATAGATGCTCCTTTAGAGGAACCTGCTAACGCCTCTAAACCCCCTAACCCTTCTAAAGCTCCTTGGTACTTTTTGGGTCTTCAAGAGATGGTCGCTTACAATGCGTTTTGGGGTGGAGTAGGCATTCCCGGATTGATGGTGCTAGGCCTCGCTTCCATCCCTTATCTCGATAGAAATCCCCAGGGGATTGGCGTTTGGTTCCACCGCAGCCGCTACCTTGCCATTTTCTTGTGGACTGCATTCATGACATGGCAAGCGATTATGATTATTGTGGGTACTTACTTCCGTGGAGCCAACTGGGGTTGGGTCTTTCCTTGGACTGAAAACTTTGCAAGGCATTAGGGGGAAGATTCATGAGTCGCGGAGATTTTTATCAAGTTTCATTGATCGGCCTCGGTGTTGCAGCAACAGCATTGTTAGGGAGCTTTTTGTACCGGGAAGTGTTTCCGGAGTATAAAATATACCAAAACGATTACATCGCATTGGAGAAGTTTCGATCGTCCTACACAGGTGAGCCTCCACCTGAGTTCAAAACCGGCGTGAAGCAAATTGTTCTTCTGAGAGAAGACAAAGGCCCTCCGGTCATCGATCGGTGCACTTCCTGCCACGTTGCTCTGCAATATGAGCATTTTTCCCCTACAAAAGTGGCCGTAGGAAAAGATGGCAAACCCATCGTAGACGAAAAAGGAATTGCGCAGCAGATTGAAAATGAAAATTATGTCTGGGCAAGGTTAGAGGCACGAATTTTAGAATTGCGAAAAGAGGGAAACAATTCTGAAGCAGACGATTTAGAATCTTTGAAGACCGCACACGTCGGTCACCACGTCTATGACGTGACAAAAGTTCTTCGTATGCACCCCTTAATTGGTACAGAAACACGTCCATTCGAATTCCATCCCATCGACGAATACGGCTGCGTCTCTTGCCATAATGGAAACGGTCGTGGATTGACAACTGAAAAGGCCCACGGACCTGTCTTTGACGGTCAATACGAAATTGAAGACATGGGGTACACCCCGGCATTCCTTGAACGCGATCCTAAAAACGATCCGACCTTCTCAAAAGTCTTCAACCATAAACCCGGACACGAACTCCTCTTTCAAACATCACCAATATTCGTCGGTGCCTTGTTGCAAGCCAAATGCGTGCAATGCCATCAGTCCAGCGTCGGTGTGTTAATGAACTCTATCGATGTGGTGAATTCCCCTGATCAGCCGCCGGCTCCAACTCCCCAATTAAATGCTGTTGATCTGCTGACTCGCAATTTCCATCGCGGGGAGCGTTTGTTTATTTCTCAGGCATGTTATGCGTGCCACAGGATTGCCGGAATGTCTAGAGGGGGCGTTGGTCCCGAATTAACACGCGAGGGGCTTTCCTACCCGTGGTTTGTTAAAGAATCGATTGTATGGCCGCAGGCGGACCTCAAAACATCGACGATGCCTAACTACCGTATGGATCACTATGAAGTGGAAGATCTTCTGACATTCCTATTGGCACAGACGGGAGAGAACAAAGCAGTATCACCTATTGCCTACAAAAGCGCCATCGCCGCTTGGGAGAATGGTCAGAAACTGCCTTGGGAAAAAGTTATTCCTCCTACAGAAATCGTAAACCTCAACGATTCCATGACCATCTTTGCAACCGAAGGGTGCGCTGCTTGCCACCGCCTTCGCGGTTACGATTCTGATGTAGGCTTTGCCGTCGAGAAAGATAAAAACGTCGATTTCAATACTCTTTATAAAGAGAAAGAGTGGTTCCGTAATCTTGTCCCAGAGACAATCACAGGATCAGAACTTGCCGCGGTCGTTGAAAAACACGCCGATATGATCGATAAACGTATCGTACGTAACGTCCGCGAAGATGCCCTTCTCAATAGAATCAATGAAGCATTCCCTGATACTCTAGAGGCTTATTACTCCAATTTCCGCTTCGCTTCCCGAGTGAAAAATGATGCGGCTTGGAAAGAGCGTCTCCAGAAATTGATGATGGTCTATATCCAAGAGTATGGACTCGGCCGTTTGATAGGCCCACGCCCTAATTGGTCCGGCGTCTACCGCACCGATGAATGGCTTATGGAACACTTCAAAAATCCTTCGTCTCATGTGCCACGGTCAATTATGCCCGTATTCCCCTTCGATGAAACAAAGTTTTATGCTCTCACCTACATGTTAGATGCTTTGGGAATCCGTAACCGCAATGCAGACCGTCAAGTTTGGACCGAAAACGGCTTCAATCCTGAAGCTGCCTACCAGCTCTACTGCTCGCAATGCCACGGAGTTAACCTACAAGGAGATGGCCCTGTCGCCGAATGGATCTACCCGATCCCTAAAAATCTTCTCAATAGCGACTTCCTTCATCAATTGACACGCGAGCGCGCCGTGCAATCGATTGCTCACGGCGTTCACGGAACACCGATGCCGCCGTGGGGAGAAGTGGGGCATGAAGATGGCAGACCGGTATTATCGCAAGAAGAGATATACGCCCTTGTGGACTGGCTCTATGCCGGACTTCCTGGTCGAGAAGTTCTACGCGACTCCACCGCGATCCCAAAATGGAAATACACTCCGCAAGATGTCGTTGCAGATTTGCAGAAAGAAGGCAATGAGCAACGTTTGTTAGGTGATTCCAAAGAGCTCTTTGATGTGAAAGCTGCCCCAGTTCTCGGAGTCGAGGAAAGAGGCTACTTTATCAAAAAGCAATACTACACCGAAGCGAACTTGTTAGCAGGACAAGCGTTCTTTGAATTAAATTGCGCCGCCTGCCACGGACGTGACGCCGATGGCGCCGGATTACGTGCCAGCGCTATGGAAGAAGCAAAACCACGTATGTTAGTGAATTTTGACTGGATCAATAGCCGCGATGATTTGCGGTTGTTACGTTCCATAAAATACGGAGTTTCAGGTACTTCCATGACACCTTGGGGAGATCAAACCAACTCTCTTCAAAGGCTGCAGCTTGTCATGTACATCCGCTCGCTAACGGAAGATAAAAAAGAGCGTCGCATGGTCGATGATGCCATCTACTCTACTTTTGATAGTTTAGATCAGCAGCTAGAAGAGCTTCGCGCTTCCGAATACGTTGAATTAGATAAAATTCAACGTGAATTAACAAACGTTCAAAACCGTAAGCGAGACCTATACTTAAAAGTGACGGACGGACAGCAGCCTTCGCAGGCTCTTCTTGATCTTGTTCAACAAGAAATTGCCCTTGTAGGAAAAATGAATGCCCTTACAGCAAAAGATCAACAACTTCTTGTATTAAAAGGATTGCTTAAGCAGGAACGCGAACTCTATTTGAATATGGGAGTAGCACTTTTGCAGCAGCATCCCGGAGAAGATGTTTTAAGCGAATATGCGAATTACATCGCCGCATTACAGCCGCGTGTTGTAGTTGAAAAGGGCAAAGCGTTAAAAGTTAAAGAGGGCGTGACCCCTGCAGCACAAGCCGTGTCCTCATGGCTGCAAACTTCCATTAAAACGATAGAAGGGCAAATCACGACAACTCAAGGGATGGTAGCTTCCGAAGAGAAAACTGCTCAATTATCTGTGTTGGAGCATAAGCTTCAAGCATTCAAAAATATCGAAAAGAAATGGGTTTCAACAGAGCAAGAGGGTGATAAACTCCGCTCCGCACAAAGAGACCTGATTAACACCTATAACGCGAAGAATAAATCATGAGTACAGCCGTTTCCTCTCCATCCATTCCTTTTGACGATACACCCGTAAAGTGGATGGTATACCCCGCAGTGATCTTTATGGTCATCGGAATGCTTGTCGGAGTCTATATTTCTGTAAACGGATTCATCTACCCCGATTATTTCCAAGGGGAGTACTTTCATTTTGGTCGTGTCCGTCCGGTCCATGTGGGACACGTAACCCTTCTATGGTTACTTTCAGCAAATGTGGGGTTGTTTTATTATTTTGTTCCGCGCCTCTGCGGCGTCCCCCTGTGGAGCACAAAACTAGCTCTTTTCTCCACATTATTGTGGTGGCCATCTCTTATTATTGGAGTGTATTCTTTTCCGTGGGGGACAAATTTTGGATGGGAATACGCAGAACTTCCCACTTGGGTGGGGAGCTTTCCGGTCAAAGAGATCTTTCTGATTGCATGGATTTGCGTCCCTATCAACTTGTTGATGACAGTGGCAACGCGTAAGTACGAAAAAATGTACGTTTCCCTTTGGTATATGATGGGGACAATGTTGTGGACTAGTTTTACCGTTATCGTAGGGCAATATTTGATCAATTACGTCCCGATGGGGATATCACGCGTCAACACTAACTTTTTCTACGTTCATAACCTTGTAGGACTTATTTTCACCCCGATGGGTTTAGCGCAGGCGTACTATTTCCTTCCCAAATTTGCAAATACCCCCATCTATAGCCATAGGCTATCTATGATCGGATTTTGGGCTATCGCCTTCGTCTACGCTTGGATCGGCGCTCACCACATCATCCACGGTCCTGTATCACAATGGCTGCAAACCACAGCGATCGTATTCTCCATTTGGCTGTTTATCCCGGTATTTGCTGTAGTGACCAATATCTTTGGAACCCTGAAAAACAGATGGAGCGAATACCAAAATGTAGGGGTGCGTTTCATTTTGATGGGGACACTGTTTTATCTGCTCACTTGCATCCAGGGACCGCTAATGGCGCTGCGGAATGTCAACGAAATCACCTCCAAAAATGATTGGGTGATCGGTCACTCCCACATCTCCCTCTACGCAACATTCACATTTTTTGCGATCGCCGGAATCTACTACGTAGTCCCTTCCATTACCAAAAGACCGCTTTGGTCAAAAGCGTTGTCGGAATGGCACTTTAATCTAAATCTTATCGGTAGCGTTCCTTTCATTCTCGCCCTCTGGATTGGAGGCTTTTGGCAGGGGATGCTGTGGGCGACATGGGCCGATGGCGCTAGCTACGCAGAGTTCCATAATCAATTGGTCAATTTGACTTTCCTCGATACCGTTGTCGAAATGCGTCCCTTTTGGTACATGAGATCTATTGGAGGGATTATTATCACCATCGGGAACATCTTATTTCTAGTTAATATTTTCAATACTGTGATGCTAACACCTGAACAAGACACCAGCGATCAAAAGGTAACAACATGAGTGAAGCTCCGAAAAACGCATTTTATAACATTGAAAAATCGGCAATCGTCACGTTCATCGGCATTGTCCTGCTTTTTTCCGGAGCCGTGGGAATCACCCTCATCGCCCCAAGCTACGTGGATCCGACGTGGACATCGCCAACAAGCCCCTATCAAGTGCAAATGTATGAGGTGTCGGACCCCAATCTCTACATCAGTAGCACCGAAACCGGCAGCGCCAACTTGCAATTCGTTTACCATCTAAAAAAGAACTACACTTTGCTGTCGTTTCAGGAATCTGATTCAGTGAAAATCCTTGCTCCCAAAGAGTTGGAGCAATTTGTAACCAAGTCGCATGAGCGTCCTTTAAAATTAACTTCCGAATTGCTGCTATTACGCATCCCTACCGGAGACTCTGCAAAAAAGGCTGATGAGTTGCGTTTGTCTTTGCAGAAAAATTGGGAGTTGGAGAATCAGGGGTGGGCTCAAGGGTTGATCCCAAAACCCGATTTTCAAGTCTTTGAATTGTATCGACCAACAGGTGACGAAGCGTTCTCTGTCGCGCCAAAGGATAGCATGTTCGAAAATTGGGTAGATCATGACTTTGTGATTTTGGATAAATCGCCACAACAAAGCTACCACAAAGACCCGGGTGTCATTTTTATTTCTAACCCGATAGAGTACCGCGTCTCTGCATTTTTGAGAGGAGAGAAAAAAGGGTTTCGTTACGATGCAGCAGGAGAACCCGTCGCTAATTTGCAGCAGTTGGAAGGGTTGGAGCTAGGTTTTCGTTCACGAAAGGAACTGATCGAAATCGGAGAGCACATCTACGCCATCGAAGGGTGCTGGTATTGCCATACCGACCAAACCAGAACTTTAATCCAAGATGTTGTCTTAAATGGCTCGGATTCGTATCCCGCGCCTCCATCTTCTGCAAACGAATATATTTATCAAAAGATTACGTTCCCGGGTACAAAACGGAACGGTCCTGATATGTCGAGGGTAGGAGTTAAACGCCCCAGCCGCGATTGGCATAAGGGACACTTTTGGTCGCCCAAAACCGCTAGCGCCGGATCAATTATGCCTTCGTTTCAACACTTTTTTGATACCGATCCGCGAGGGACTCCGAAAAATGTCACCGGAATACCTAATTACCGCTTTGAAGCCATTTATCAGTATCTGATGACGAAGGGAACCAGGATCACTCCTCCGACACAAGCGTGGTGGTTAGGTAAGGATCCCATCAATACCAAAGCGATTATTGAAGGGAGAAAACAGCTCAAATGATGGATCCAAGTGGCATGGTGGGCAGTGTTCTCAGTTATGGAATGACCATTGCATTTGCCGGAAGCGCCTTTTTGATATTTATTTATTTGTGGAAAAGGGGATCCCTCGGAATCGATGAAGAGGCGTCCTTGGAAATGATGAAACAGCACGAGGAGAATTATGAGCGAAAATGAAGATGACCACATCGAAGAGTATGGCGATGCGTACATTACCTCGAAAGATGCCAAAGTTCCGAAGTGGCTCATCTGCGTTATTGCCATTCTACCGTTTTGGGGAATTTATACTTTTGCTGTGTATTGGAATGGATCGGCAGGGTGGTTAGACCGAGGGTATTGGCACGAGCTTCAGATCGCGGCAAATACCACATTTCCGATCATGAATCAAAACGATCCCCAGGAAGAGGAGCGGTCACCTCCTCAGCTAGTGTATCCTCCAAAGTAGCCAAGTCGAGGCAATTGCCTCAATGAGTGTAGCTATTTCTGGTTGAGAAATGATTAATGTGAAAAACAATCGCGGCAGCGATGGCGCGTGGTTAGCCCCGCGTGTAGCGCAGCGTAAC
>CAMFKA010000096.1 GCA_945957185.1 uncultured Chlamydiaceae bacterium
GACTAGTCGTCGGCAGCGTCAGATGTGTATAAGAGACAGGTGTATACTATTGTATGACACACCCTCCCTGAGGAGAGGATTTAAGTTTCTCACACCGCGCTTTCTCCTCCGCAGCTCGTTTGTTGCCCCTCATTTTCGCAAGGTCGTACCATTCTATTGCGGTATCGTAATCAGGATCATCACGACCCAGATAATTCTTCTCTCTTTTGCTGTAGTAGTCTCCTAAATACATCATTGCTTTAACATCTCCGCCCTCTGCTGCCGTTTCCCAATACTCGATCCCCTCGAAGTATTCCTTTCTCACTCCGTTACCGGAGATGTAGCAAAGGCCTAAGTAAGTAGCGGATTCGAGGCACCCCTGTTTGTAAGCCAAGCGAAACTGCTTAACAGCAGCTTTGGCATCAACCTTTACCCCAAAACCTTCATAGAGAAAAACTCCAACTTGATGAGTGGCGAGTGCTACTCCTGCATTTGATGCCTCTCGAAATGCCTCTAAAGCCTTTGTAAGATTTTTAGGTCTAAAAATGCCGTAACGCATGCAGATTGCCTCGCAGTAAAGCGCTATCGGGTTGCGCGCAGCAACAGCTTTTTCTCGCGCTACAAGATGACACAAAAGGTTATATCGTTGGAGTGCAGTTTCGCTGCTCAACATCTCTAACGCACGGCAACGGTACGTTGGGAAATCACATAACCGTCGATAAATTTTATCAGTGATCCGCTCCGCAACATGTTGCTGCTCGCCCCACAGGAGATCCATATCCGTGGGAGTAAGCCTACCGGCGTAGAGGGATTCTGAAGGCCATTCGTTTACTAAAAAATCGTTAGCTTTTGTTACAGCGCGTTCTAAGGGCGTTTCGTTCTGAGTAGTGTCCGGAATCTGTCCTGACATCATTTGCGTTGTCTGTTCTATGAACTCCAAAAGCTCACAATTTTTACTGGGAGTATTGATCGGTGCCAGACATTTGGGACAGTTTTTCACTTTTAGACCTTCCCAGCACGGCTCGCAGATGTTGTGTAGACAAGGTCCCGCAACCGGAAGCGCACTTATAGTGTCGAACGGGTACAGGCAAACGGGACATTCGATTTTTATTCCGGGGCTTGTTGAGCTTGCAGACATAGGACTACTCCTTGTTTCGGGTGCATTCCTGTAATGATAAAAAGGGAAAGATTTAGATAAAGGTTTTTTTATACCGAAAGTGATTCAATATCGGCGTGGATTTGCTCGATTAATGCTTCTACCGTAGGAAATTTTTGGTCTGGGCGAAGGTACTGTTCAAAAATAACTTCGATAGTCTGATAATACAACGACTTGTTCCAATCGAATATGTGTACTTCCAACCAAAGCGAACCGAAATTTTTTACGGTGGGAGCAAATCCCAAGTAAGCGATCCCTTTGTATAGTTTTTCATCGATACGGACAGAAACACCATACACTCCCAATGGAGGAACACATAATCCCGCAACATCAATGTTTGCTGTGGGGAAGCCGATCTGCTTTCCTTTACCATCGCCATGCACGACTTTCCCTTCAATGGAGTAGGGGCGCCCTAGCAAGCTCTTAGCAAGCATCAGATTTCCTTCAGCAATGGCTTTCCGAATTCGTGTGCTTGAAACGATTTTACCCTCTTCGACAACAGCAGGGAACTCTTCGACAGCAAAATTTAATTTTTCGCCCAACTTTTTCATGTGCGGAAAATCACCTTCCCGGTTTTTTCCAATTGCCGCGTCGTGACCCATCAATATTTTGCTGATGTGTAAAGATTCCGAGAGGTGTTTGATGAAATCTGTAGTCGTTTGTCCTGAAAATTCCGTTGAAAACTCCGGCATATACAATTCATCGAGTCCCAAAGACTCAAATAAACGGATTCGTTGTGAATTGGGAGTAATTCTTAAAGGGCAGCTTTGGGGACGAATCACTTGAGCCGGATGATTCACAAATGTGATCACGGCGGACTGCATCTCATCCTGCTTTGCTTCTTTGACGATTTTACGAATGAGCGCCTGATGCCCCAGATGAAGCCCATCGAAATTCCCTACTGTTAAGATAGTGTTCTTTCGATCTTGTGGCTTCCTTTTCTGGAGCGAATAATAGACGTTCATGCCATTTTTCTTAAGTGGGGGAGTAAATCGTAATCTGCGACATCGAGCAATTTGCCATCGACGCATTCGGAAAGGGCGAACATCCCGCTGCGGGTTCTTTGGAGCTCTACCAAATGGCCGAAGCAACCTAGCGCGACGCCCAGGTCGTGAGCGAGACTGCGGATGTAGGTGCCTTTGCTGCAGCGGACTCGAATATCGAGGTAGGGGTATTCGTAGTGAAGCAATTCCATTTCCACGCGCACTTTTGAAGGCGCTCTCTCGACAGTTTTTCCTTTGCGAGCCAAATCACACAGCTTTTGACCGTTGATTTTCTTTGCGGAAAACATAGGTGGAATCTGATCGATCTCCCCCTGAAATTTTGCTGCCGCTCTCTCTATCTCTTCAAAGGAAGGGATGAGATCGGAAGTCTCTTGGATGACGCCATCAGAATCGTAGGAATCTGTTGAAACACCAAGAAGAACTCGAGCGCGGTACTCTTTATCTTGACACAAGAAGCGATCGGACAACTTTGTGTATTCGCGACCGACCAACAGAACCATCACGCCGGTTGCGAAAGGATCCAACGTCCCCGCATGACCAACCTTTTTTACGCCCAAGCGGCGGCGTGTTGCCGCCACTAGGCTAAACGAGGTTTTTCCGACAGGTTTGTTAACGAGGAGGATTCCCTCTTTCATCTCAGTCATCTTTTGTCTCTTCCTCTTCGGGGCGAGCATCTTTTTCAGCGCTGATTTGGTTGAGAAGCATTTCGATGCGCATCTGCTTATCGACGCTTTCATCTAATTTGAATGTCAATGTGGGGAAGTAGCGGATAGTGATCTTCTTGGAACTGTTAACAGCGATGAATCCCGCAGCGCTTTGCAGCGCGGCGATAGTGTCTTTCTTCTGCTGTTCCGAGCCAATGACGCTCACATAAACTTTTGCGTAGTGCAAGTCTTTCGTCACTTCCACGTGAGTCACAGTCAGAAGTTCATTCACGTGAGGGTTTTTCACCTCACGGAAGATCACTTCGGAGATCACTTCTTTCAAAAGAGAATTGATTCTGTCAATGCGATTTGTTGCCATGTCTCCTCCTACAACTGTTGAGTGATATAGGAAACTTCAAACGCTTCCAAAATATCCCCGGGTTGTAACGCGTCGAATCCATTGAGAAGGATCCCGCACTCCAAACCTTTGGAAACTTCTTTCACGTCCTCTTTGACACGCTTGAGAGACAGTATTGGTCCTCTCCATAGCTGCTCTTCGCCCCTCTTCACACGTACCATGTTGTTACGAGAAACAGTACCCTCGCTCACTTGGCAACCGGCGATGTTTCCGTGTTGAGAAGACTTGAACAGTGCTTTCACTTCGACTTTGCCTTTTTCGGTCTCGATAGCAATCTTGTCCAGCTGATTAAGCATTTGCTCTTTGATGTCGTCTACAGCGTGGTAGATGATGTCGTGGAGACGAACTTTGACCCCAAGTTGTTTGATCAACGTTTCTGCGTGGCTTTCCACTTTCGTATGGAAGCCTAGAATCACCGCTTTAGAAACGGCAGCGAGTTGGACGTCGGATTCGGTAATCTCTCCCACTTGAGCGCTAACGATATTGAGCTCCACTTTCGAGGAGACAATTTTTCCTAAAGCAACTTTGAGAGCCTCTAAAGAACCTTGAACGTCTGCGCGGATGATCACAGTCAAGATCTTCTTCGCAACATCTGCAGCTTGCAGCATGAGATTCTCCATCGACAGCTTCTTCGGCATCGCTAGCAAGTTTTTCTTTGCTTCTAACGAACGTTGCTCTGCGATTTCTCGCGCTTCACGTTCGTTTTTCACAACGATGAACTCTTGTCCCGCTTCCGGAATTCCGGAGATACCCGTGATTTCGACTGGTGTTGACGGTCCCGCTTCGGCAACGTTTTTGCCAAATTCGTTACGCATTGTTTTCACGCGAGCCCAATGTTGGTCGAGAACTAAGCAGTCTCCTACACGCAAGGTACCGTTTTGTACTAAAATCGTAGCGCAGGGACCCATCCCTTTGTGCATTTCTGATTCTAGAACAGTACCTCTAGCGCGCTCTTTAGGACTTGCTTTCAGTTCCATCACTTCGGATTGAAGAGCAAGCATTTCAAGAAGAGCAGGGAGACCTTCTCCCGTCAATGCCGAGCAATTGACAGTGATCGTCGTTCCGCCCCAAGCTTCGGGGAGCAGTTCGTGTTCGGAAAGCTGACGATAAACCGTCTCAGGATTAAAGTTTGGCTTGTCGCTCTTGTTGATCGCAACAACGATCTGTACATTTGCAGCTTTAGCTTGCTGTAACGCCTCTACAGTCTGCATCCGCATCCCTTCATCTCCCGCAACGACGAGTACGACGATGTCGGTGACATCGGCGCCGCGAGCGCGCATAGCTGAAAACGCTTCGTGACCTGGAGTATCCAAGATAGCGATATCGCCGACGGCTGTATGAGTGCGGAATGCACCGATGTGCTGAGTGATGGCGCCCGCTTCTCCGGATGCAATGTTGCTTTTGCGGATGGCGTCGATGAGGCTTGTTTTACCGTGGTCGACGTGACCCATAAATGCCACAACAGGAGCTCGTTTTTCTAAAAGCTCTTCAGCAGTGTCTTTAACTTCTTCTTTAATCGTTTTGCCTGTGATTCTCATCCGCTCTTCATTAGAAGTATCGATTGTGATTTCACAACCGAACTCGTGTCCAAGAAGTTGGATTGTTGTCTCGTCTTCCAGCGCATCGTTAAGAGTAACGACAACACCCTGAGAGAACAACTTTTGAATCAATTGAGCAGCCTTGAGTTTCATTTCTGAAGCAAGATCTTTGATTGCGATAGGAACTCGAACTTTGAGAGAAGTAGGACGGATTGTTGTATCTTCCTGCTCCACACGACGATCTTTGAAAGAGCGTTTTTTGCGCCAGCCCGTTTCGTCTTCCGTTTCGCGTAAACCTTGCCTGTCGCGGTTGTCAAAGGACTTTTGATCCCCTTTTTTGACAGGTTTTATGTCGCGGAATTCTTTGAACTTCCCGGTCTTTTTTGCGCCTTCCGGCTCAGCATCTTTTCCAAAAGTCGTTTCTTTCGGTTTGACGCGAGGTTTTAGCCCTTTATTTTTTTCGGAAGGCTCTTGCGGAATAACAGTAGGAGCTGCCCGATCAAAAGATCTGCGTTCATGAGGAGGAGAGCGGCGTTCGGTATGCTCGGCAGCGGGACGTGGTGCCGGTTTAGGCGGCGTCAGATCTTTTATGTGTTTGCCTGTTGGTCCAAGACGAACGGAGGGCTCTCTAGGTTCAAATTGAACTTGAGTCCGCGGTTTCGGCAACGACAATTCAGGGCGGTTTGCAAAATTAGGATACGGCTTGCGAGGAGCTTCTCCGGCAGGTCTCGCCGGTTTCGACTCCGGTCTTACCGTTGACTCTTGCGGCTTGCGGCTGAAAGGGGAGGGGCGAGGACCTCTTGTCGTCTCTTCCCGGCTCGCCTGTTCGTTTAATTTCGCGAAAGGGGATTTGGGACGGAGGACCGGTTCTTTTGGTAATTTAGGAAGAGCCGACTCTGCCGGTTTCGATTCCTCTTTTATCTTCTCTAACGCCTCTTCACCGAAAAGTTTTTTTCGTAGCTCTTCGCTGGATTTCTCTTGAGGTTCCTCTGGAATCGGCTTGAGGATCACTTTCTCCTCAACAATCGCAGCCGGTTCCTCGTGGACCGTCGCAGGTGCCTCAGGCGCAGCTTGTCCGGGTTCGGCGAAAGCAGATTTCGAACGTGCTTTCACGCGAGGTTGAGGTTCTTCGCGAACCTCTTCTACCGGAGCAGCCTCCACTTTTGGCTTCCGCGTTTTTTTAGGAGCCTCGACATGAGCGGCATCAGCAGGCTTTTCCGCGGCGGGCTCTTTCTTTTTTCCCAGTTTGCTCTTAAGGGAGTCTAAATTGATCGCTTCAGCGATCTGAGCATTTTTAATGTTCAGTTTTAAATTTTTGGCCAACGGGTTAAGTCCTCTGTTTGCAAATGTTTTCCAAGATTCTGTATGCCAGATCCAAGCTCACGCCGGGTGTGGAAGCTAGATCTTCAGGGGTTGCCTGTAGTAAAGATCTGAGTGTCGGGTAATTTTTAAGAAGGTCTTTAAGGATGAGGTTGTTAACTCCTTCAAGGGTTGTGATAGGCTCATCCAACTCCGGATCTTCCGATTCTGCCAACTCTTGCCGTTGAATGTTTTGTGTGCGGTAGTAGTCGCTGATGCGCTGGACTTCCAGTTCATAGCCGATAAGCTCGCTATTGAGGCGGGCGTTCATTCCTTTTTTCCCGATGACAGCAGCGAAGTCGTCATCTTCGATAACGATCGAGATGATGCGGTCTTCTTCGTTGACGCTGACTTTACGGATCTCGATAGGAGCGAGAGCATTTTGTAGCAGATCGACGGCGTCATTAGAGAAGGGGATGATATCAATTTTTTCGTTCAGGAGTTCTCTGACAACGTTCTTGACGCGGTTTCCTCTCATTCCCACGCAAGCGCCCACAGGGTCAACTTTCGGGTCATTGGAGCGAACAGTCAATTTCGTTCTGTAGCCCGCTTCACGAACAATTCTGTCGATGATGACAGTGCCGTCGTCGATTTCCGGAACTTCTTGCGTGATCAAAGCGCGGACAAAGTCGGGGTGGCTGCGGGAAAGGATCACTTCTGCGCCGCCGTTTTCGGTGTCGGCAACTTCTAAGAGCAGAGCAAGAACTTTATCGCCCAGTTGATATTTTTCGGTTTTAGGGTAGTGGCGCATAGGGAGCATCGCTTCCACTTTTCCGAGATCGATGATCAAGTTTGCACCTTTGACAAAGCGCTTGACCGTTCCGGAGACCAGTTCTCCCATGCGGTGGCGGTACTCTTCGTAGATGACATCTCTTTCAGCGGAGCGCAATTTTTGACTAATAATTTGGCGAGCTTTTTGTGCAGCGATACGTCCGAAGTCTTTTGGAGTGACCAAAACGTCGATGAATTGACCGAGTTCGCAATCGGGATCGATAAGACGAGCATCTTCTAAGGAGATTTCTTGAGCCGTCACTTCCACATCGTCGACGATCTCTTTTTCGCAGAAGACGTTGATATTGCCGGTTTTTGGATGGATTGTCACTGTAACATTGGAAGCGCCTTCAATGCTTTTTCTTGCTGCGGCGCGGAGAGATTCTTCGATGGCGCCGACCACGACTTCGCGCTTAATTCCCTTTTCTCTTTCTAGGTATTCGAAGACGGCAATTAAATCTTTATTCATCCTTAGTAGCCTCTAGATTCGTATCGTTAATATGTGCGCAGGAGTGTATGACTTAAAAGGTCATAAACACTCCTGCGATGTCCTACCGAATTTGAGTTGAAATTGGTTTTTTGATTGTTTCGGAAACCAATTTGAATCTTATTCAGTATAGAATAAATTACATCCAACAAGATGGTCGTAGACCCTGATTGCTATCTTTTAACAGGCCCGGTTCTAGAGAGAAAAACAATCTGGAAGAGGCTCACTAAAAGATAGCGTTCAGAGTCTTGGGGGCGAGCTTACTGCTCAAGCCCCTCAGCGCTGTGTCCTTCGCCGGCAGTTGCCGCTTCGGATTCACCCTTCTTTTTACGCTTATTCGAAGTCAAAACGATATCATCACGATTTACTTGGTTTTGAT
>CAMFKA010000097.1 GCA_945957185.1 uncultured Chlamydiaceae bacterium
CATAGCGAATGCATCATGATCGGGGGATATTCCGGAATAGGGAAGACTTCGCTCGTCGAAGAAGCAGAAAAGCACATCATCCAGGATAAAGGGTACTTTATTTCGGGGAAATTCGATCAATTGCAACGCGACATTCCGTATACAGGTATTGTTCAGGCGTGCCGCGATCTCATTCAACAGGTTTTGACAGAGAGCGATGCGATTTTAATTCCCTTGAAAGAGCGGCTCTTCGATGCTCTACAAAGCTATGGGCAGCTGATGATTAACCTCATCCCCGACCTGGAATTAATCATCGGAACGCAGCCTCCTTTGACGGAAACAGGGACGCAAGAGACGCAGAACCGCCTGCAGTTATTTTTCGGAAGGTTTATTCGCGCATTTGCTACACCTACGACGCCATTAGTGATTTTTTTGGACGATTTACAGTGGGCTGACGCGCCATCTCTTAACTTGATCCGCGTGTTGATGACGGATAAAAGCATTGAAAACTTTCTGTTAATTGGCGCTTACAGAGATAACGAAACTTCCCCTTCTCACCCGTTGATGCTCACTCTTCAAGAGATTGAAAAGGAGCGCGGGCCCATCCAAAACATGTTGTTAACTCCCCTCGATCTCAATAGCGTCTTAAAAATCACTTGCGATACCCTACACTGCGAAATCAATGAAGCAGCGACGTTGGCAGGAGTTCTGCATCAGAAGACCGGGGGCAATCCGTTCTTTTTGATTGAATTGCTAAAGAATTTGCATCAGGAGAAGCTGATCTCATTCAATCCCAACATCAAATCTTGGGAGTGGAATCTCGACGAAATCCGCGTAGTCGAAAGTTCGGAAAACGTTGTGGACTTGATGATCAAGCGGATCATGCAGGCGCCAAAGGAGACGCAACAGATCCTTACGCTTGCCGCTGCCATTGGGGTTAGGTTTGAGCTACACATCCTTGCGCGTTACCTGCATTTGAGTCTTGGAAAGACGTTAAGTATCCTTTGGAAGGCGATCACAGATGAGTTAATCGACCCTGTAGGAGATTCCTATAAGCTCATCGTTTCCTCTGAAGACGATCCTTTCGATCCGGAAGAGCTTCAAAACGTAGATATCCTCTTTGAATTCGCTCATGACCGCATTCAACAAGCCGCTTATCTGATGTTGTCGTCAAAAGATCAATCGTTACTGCATTACAAAATTGCGCATTTGCTTCTAGAATCGACGCCTGCAAACAAACGCGACGATAAAATTTTTGAAATCACTTCCCACTTGAATAGAGGTTTTGAAGAAGTCAAAACCGAACAAGAGAAGAAATTCGTCGCAGAAATCAACCTTAAAGCCTGCCTTAAAGCAAAAAAGTCTGCGGCTTTTGGCACGGCATTTGAATGTATCGATATTGCAAGACGATCGCTAAAACCTGAAATTTGGACAGAGGATTATGAACTAGCCTATAACGTCTTTTTAGAGACTGCAGAATGCGCTTACATGGTCAAACGATTCGATCTTATCGATTCGTTATCGGAAGTGATCATGAAAAATGCGCGCTCTAAAGAAGATAAGGCGCGTTTATACATCCTTAAAATCAATTTCAACACGAACATTTCGGAAAATAGACAAGCGTTGCGAAGCGGTATTGAGTGTGCGGCACTCTTTGGCGTCCACATCAAAGAGGACCCTTCCCCTTTCGATATCATCGCTAGCCTTATCAAGATGAAGCTGAGACTGCGCAAATTCACTCTCAAAGAATTGGAAGTGCTTCCTCGCGTGAAAGAGAAAGACAAAGCCATCCTTATCGAAGTGTTGACAAACATGGCTCCCCCCGCTTTTATTTCCAACAAAAAGCTTTTCTGTTACCTCACTAACATCCTTTTTGTCATTACTATTGATTATGGATCCACTCAGACATCCTCTCTTGTCTATCAATCGCTTGCAGGTCTATTGGAGATGCTTTTTCGCGATTACAAGAAAGCTTACGACCTGGGTCAACTCGCCATTAGACTTTCTGACAATTCTGATAACTCGTCGTTTAAATGCCGTTCCAACTACGTCATGGCCATTATCATCAACCACTGGTTAAGACCGTTAAAGTCTAATGAGCACTACATGATCCACAGCTACACCTACGGGTTGGAAGCGGGTGAATTGGCGTTTATTTCCTACCTTAGCGTCTACTTTGGTTTTTTGGATGGCGCCTACCACAAAAGTCTCCACGAATGCGCAACGAGGCTGGAGCGTTATAAAAACATCGTTCTTTCCTGCAAAAATAAACAAGCTCAGTTTTCATACAATTTCAAAAAGCAGTTTCTGACAGCTTTGATGCGGGAAGACTTCAACGGACTGAATATCAGTAACAGTGAGTTTAACGAAGAGTCGTATGTCAATTTCATTTCCACTCACCATGAGTTTAAAGGAGCTTACCAAGCGTATGTCGCTTATAAATGCTCTTTTCTCTACCTCTTCGGGCATTATCAAAAGGCGATTGAAATCGTTGAGTCTTCCAAAGACTCACGAGAAGCTCTGTTGCTGTTGCCGAGTGAGAGGGAGTTAAACTTCTTCCATCAGTTAACCCTACTGGCATTATACCCAAAAATGAATTGGTGGGAGAAAGCGAAAGCCTGGTGGAGCATTTATAGACAGATGAAGCTTTTAAAAGTATGGACAAAGCTATCACCTTACAACAATTCTCATAGGTTGGCCCTGATTCGCGCCGAAATCGCGCGGGTGATGGGAAAAACCGATGAAGCGATCTTGCAATATGAGAAGGCAGCAAGACTTGCGAAAAAGCATGAATTCATCACTGAAGCGGGGTTAGCGAACGAGTTGGCAGCGAAGTTTTATTTGGAACGGCATCAATCGCGTATGGCTAAAAGCCATTTGCTAGAAGCTCACTACAACTACTTCAAAGCAGGAGTGACCTCAAAGGTCGCTCATTTAGAATGGGAATACAATCAGTTGAAAGGAGAATCCAGTGAAGTCCTTAGCAACATCCAAGGAATGGATTCTTCCGAGATGCAACAATCCGCCGATGAACGGCAATACGACTTGACAGCAGTTTTAAAAGCAGCAAACATTATTGCCGGAGAGATCCATCTTGCACCACTCTTGCAGCATATGTTGAAAATTGTGATGGAATTAGGAAGTGCGGATCGCTCCCTTTTCTTACAAGAGGAGAAGGAGCAATGGGTCGTTAAAGCGGAAAAAGCCAACACCCCCACTGCGGAATTGATTCCTGATGGAACCCCTTATGAAGAAGCCGAAACGCTGTTACCCGCCACAGTCATCCAATATGTGATACGGATGAAAAAAGAGTTGATCCTTAACGACGTTTCCAAACAAGGGATGTTTGCTCACGATCCATTCATCATGAGAAATCCCCCCCGTTCGATCCTTTGTATGCCTTTAAAAAGTAAGGGAAGGGTTTCGGGGATTTTATATCTCGAAAACCGCGTCACTACAGAAGCCTTTACACCAGCAAAGTTAGAAGTATTAATGCTGTTGACAGGGCAGATTGCGACATCGATCGAAAATGCGACTTTGTATACCCAACTAGAAGATTACAACCGCAATTTGGAAGCCAAAGTATCTCAAAGAACGCAAGAGGTTAATGATAAGAACAAAGAGCTTGAAGAAACGTTAGAGAAACTAGAAAGAATGCAAAAGCAAGTGATTCAGCAAGAAAAGCTTGCCGGTTTGGGGATGATGAGTCGTGGTATCGCTCACGAAATCAAAAACCCTTTAAACTTTATCAACAATTTCTCATCCCTATCCGTGGAGCTTCTCTCCGATCTGATCGAGACCATGAAAAAAGGAGGCCCTCAGGCTGAAGTCGAAGCAGACAAACTAGTGGAGAATCTGCAAACCAATCTGAATAAAATTTTGCATCACAGCAAACGTGCCGACCAAATTGTCAGTTCGATGATGCAGCATTCGAAAGCAGCAAAAGGGGAAAAAGCTATTGTCAATATCAACACGATATTAAAAGATTATGCCGAAGTTTTCGAAACGGAATTCAAGCAGAAGCATCCAGGAGCCAACATCCTGATCGATGAGGAGCTTGATCCCAATCTGAAAGAGATTCAAGGCGTTACAGAAGACATTGGCAAGAGCTTACGCATTATTATGGACAACGCCTTCTATGCCGTTGGAGCAAAGTGGGACGCCAACAAGGTTAACTACACCCCTAAAATCTCTCTACAATCCAAAGAGCTGGAAGACGCCGTTGAAATCATCATTAGAGATAATGGGACAGGGATACCGAAGCAGCATATCGACAAGATGTTCCAGCCATTTTTTACGACGAAGCCTACGGGAATAGGGACGGGGCTGGGGTTATCGATCGCGTATGGCATCGTTGTGCAAGAGCATCACGGACAGATCAACATCGATTCGAAAGAGGGTGATTACACGCAATTGACTATTCGGATCCCGAGAGGCGATACCGATCGTGTCGACAAGTAACAAAAAGGGACAAAAAGGACAAGGGACATAAACGACGAAAATGACGTAAAGGACTAAGGACAAGTGACTAAGGGACATAAATGACGAGTATTCATAAATACGGTCCTTTATGTCGTTTGTCCCTGGTCCTTTACGTCCTTTTCGTCGTTTATGTCCCTTGTCCCTTGTCCTTTTTGTCCCTCAGGATTGTGTTTTTTTTATCATACGAGTAATCTATAGCCATGGATTATTACGACGTCGTCATTATCGGATGCGGCCCCGGAGGGGCGCAATGCGCACGCATGCTTTCACAAGCCGGCGTAAAGCCTCTTCTTGTCGAAAAAGCACGCAACTTTACCACCAACAATTTTTCTAGCGGTGGAGTCCCCCTCTCGCTATTAAAGGACTTTGCAATTCCCGAATCGGTTGTAGGCTCCTATTGGAATCATCTCACTGTTCATAGCTCATATCGAAAGCAGGAGTGGAGTCAGCCTCAACCTTTTGGAGCTATTTTAGATTTTCAAAAGTTAAGGGAATATCTCTCTGGTGAAGCCGTAAACTGTGGCGCAAAATTAGCTTTAGATACGTTGTATTTGGACCATTGGGAGCAAACTGGATGTTTGATCGTGAAGCTTCGCGACCACACTACCGCTAACGAGTACACTGTAAGGACAAAAGTCTTAGTCGACGCTACCGGCACCGAAAGAGCGGTCTTAGCAAAAGACAGCTACCCAAAAGAAAAAGCGTGTGTCGTCACAGGCATCGAATACTTGGTGCAAGTTCCCGAATCGGCATACACTCCCTACGACAATACTATGTCGCTATTTTTAGGGCACCGTTGGATGCCGCAAGGGTATGGCTGGGTATTTCCGATGGGAAATTGTCAGCTGAAGATTGGGATTGTGCGTTACTTTTCTCACGACCATTTTGTTCCCTCACAAAAGTCTTACAAATTCTATTTAGATCATCTCATCGAAACGATTACGGGAACAAAAGACCCCACCATCCTCGACAAGCATGGAAAAACCATCCACTACACCTACGATCGGAAAGACCGTCATTTTGACGATGCTGTCATCGCTCTTGGGGATGCCGTTTCCACGATCAACCCTCTGGCATGTGAGGGAATTCGGCATGCGTTAACCTCTGCAAATATCGCAACAACTCACATCCTTAAAAAGCTTAAAAATTCCACGTACTCCTTTGCTTCCTATCAAAAGGAATTGAATAAATATTGCGGTTTTAAGTGGACGAACAGTGAAAAGATCATGAAGATCGTTTATAAAATCACAAACGATCAGCATTACGATGTCATCATCGACACTTTCCGTCATTTTAGTTCTCAAGAGATGATGGATTTCGCATTTCACTATCGTTTTTCTAAAGTTGTCAAATTCGCAACATGGTATTATGCGAAGAGACTCAAGTTACTCTTTTCTTAGGGGGAATGATGAAAGCTGCATACATTGAAAATTACGGTTCTGCTGACGCAATCAAATTCGGAGATCTCCCCAAACCGGAGGTTGAGTCTAACCAGGTGCTCATAAAAGTGAAGGCCGTTGCCGTTAATCACATCGACACTTATATCCGCTCCGGCAACTACCCCATAGACTTGGACTTCCCTTACATCATTGGTACTGATGCCGCAGGCATTGTCGAAGAAGTAGGATCTAGCGTCCACAATTTTAAGAAGGGCGACCGCGTCTGGACTTGCAACCAAGGGAAAGAGGGGCGTCAAGGGACTTTTGCGGAATATATCGCCGTCGACCATGACATGGTCATCCGTCTTCCTGAAAACGTCGATTTCAAAGATGTTGTTGCTGTTATCCAGGCAAGCCTCACAGCCACTGCAGGGATCATTTTAGCAGCAAAAATCCATGAAGGCGACACCATCTTCATCAAAGGAGGAGCAGGAAACGTGGGTTCCGCTCTCATTCAGTTGTCAAAGGCATTGGGAGCAAAGGTGATCGCCGCTGCCGGTACTGACGAAAAGGTGGCGTGGTGCAAAGAGATAGGAGCGGATGCCGCTTTTAATTACCGGACAGAGTCTGTTGAAGAAAACGTCACCAAATTCGCACCTTATGGAATCGATGCTTACTGGGAAACATCGCGCTCTCCCAATTTAGAAGTCGCCGTCAAGCTAATGGGGACGGGGGGAAGAATTGTTTTGATGGCCGGGAAAAAGGATTATAAAGCTTCGATCCCTGTTGCAGATTTTTTCCGTAAAGGACTCTCTCTAAATGGCTTTACGATCACTCACCTCACACCAACTGATATCGGCAATTTTTCGTTAATCATCAATCGTTGCTTGGAAGAGAAACGATTGTACGGAAAAATTGCAAAGGAGCTACCTTTGAGTGAGGCTGCAGCCGCGCACAAAATTCAAGAAGAAAACCCCGACTTGTGGGGAAAAATCGTTTTATCAGTTAATTAAATTCGAGAATATGGAACCACAACACCTCCCAAACATCGTCAGTGGGGAAGACAAATCTTCCCCTTTCGTCAACCGCATCCGAAAAAACACTCGTCACATTCGTAAGTGGGCAAAACGAACAGGCACGGATTGCTTTCGCATCTATGACAGAGAAGTCAAAGAGTATCCTGTTGCAATCGATTTCTATGCAGGACGCTTTTGCGTGCACGATTTTTCCAGAAAAAATGAAGAGGACGAACCTGATCCTGCGTTTCTTGAGGTCGTGAAAAACGCTTTAATAGAAACTTTTGGGATTGATAGAACGGCGATTTTCTGGAAAACGCGCGCCAAAACAAAGAAGACAAGGCAGTATGAAAAGCTTGCGACAAAGGAGCAGTTTTTTACTGTTGTCGAGTATGGGGTGAAGTTTAGGATCAATTTAATCGATTATTTGGATACCGGATTATTTTTAGATCATCGCGAGACGAGGCAGCTGGTTGCAAAAGCGTGTAAAGGGAAGTCTTTACTGAATCTGTTTGCGTACACATGCTCGTTCAGCGTACAGGCTGCAGTACATGGTGCTGTCGCGACTAAAAGTGTGGACATGTCGAATACGTACACCGATTGGGGAAGAGAGAATTTTATTTTAAATGACATCCCTTTGAAATCGCATACGATTATTCGAGAGGACTGTCTAAAGTTTTTGATAGATGCACAGAAACATAAAGAGCGCTTTGGCGTTATCGTCATTGACCCTCCCACCATTTCGCGCTCCAAAAAAATGGAAGCGCTCTTCGATATCCAGGAGGATTATCTTCAGTTGATTAAGCTCTCTTTAGGGCTTCTAGAGAAGGATGGCGTGATCTATTTTAGTACGAATTCGCG